>CALCIA010000210.1 GCA_937907435.1 uncultured Actinomycetes bacterium | reverse complement strand
CTAAAACACGCAGCGCGTTTTCGACCCCTCTATTTCGGCCCGAAAAGGGCCTCTGAGGGCCGGAAAGTGTGACGTTCCCGGCATCTCTGTGACCGATCCGGGCGAGGTGTGAAAGCTCCCCGACCCGATCGTCACGGAAGTCCGACTTCGCGACGTCCCTGTGCCGCCTCTCCCACGCACCCCTCACGTCCTGGGCTCCTCATGGGGGTCACAGCCTGCCAGGACCCCCATGAGGAGCCCAGGACACCCGCACCCGCCACCTCGGACGGCCGCAAGCCCCCCGTAACTACTCACCCAGGGGGAAACCAGGGCGCTCCGCCGAAGGGATCGGGGCGATGGGAACGGACTCGCTCAGGCACCCGCTCACCCGCACGCTGTTGGTGCTCACGATGACCACCGGGGTCATCGACGCCGCCTGTTACCTGGGGCTCGGGCGGGTCTTCGCTGCCAACATGACCGGGAACGTGGTGCTGCTCGGGTTCGGGATCGTCGGGTCGACCGGGTTGCCGGTGGTGGCACCGCTGGTGTCGCTCGGGGCGTTTCTCCTCGGCGCCGTGGTCGGTGGGCGGATGGGGGCGAGATTGGCGCCGAAAGAGGCGCACCTGTCGCGGGCGATGCTGATCGAGGTCGGCATGATCGCGCTGGCGACGCTGATCGCGATCGTCTTCGACATTACCCCCGACCGCTTCTCCGGCGACCTGATCATCGCCCTGCTCGCCTTCGCGATGGGCCTGCGCAACGCGACCGTGCGGCGGCTGAAGATCACCGACCTCAGCACCACGGTGCTGACGATGACGCTGACCGGGCTCGCCGCCGACTCGCAGCTCGCGGGCGGCAAGGGAGAGGGCAACTGGCGGCGCGGCGCGGCGGTCTGGTCGATGCTGATCGGGGCCGTGGTCGGGGCGCTCCTCCTGAAGGCCGACCTGGCCCTGGTGCTGCTTGCCGCCGCCGCGCTGGCCCTGGTCACCTGGCTCGTCTTCATGCCCGCCGCGATCACCACCGCCGAGTAGGCCGTCGACTAGCCTGCCGGCATGCCGATCTACACCGTCACCTGCCGCGGCACCCTCTCGCGCGGGGTCGTCACCCAGCTGACCAACGCGGGCGTCTACCTGCACGACGAGCCCGAAATCGGCTTCGAAGGCGACGGCATGCAGCGCCACTTCCTGAAGATCGAGGCGGGCAGCCCCGACGACGCGATCCTCGTCGCCAAAGGCGCGATGGCGGTCGCGGGCGGCGAGGCGCGCGACTACACGGCGACCGCGGGGGCCGAGCCCGAGTGAGCCCGGCCCGCCGATCGGCTCAGCTCAGCTGCAGTTGACGGGGAAGTCGGTGCCGGTGACCCGGAAGTGGGCGCCGGGCTTGTACATGATGAACGCGTAGTTCTGGAGCTTCAGCTTCCAGCCTTCGAATTCGTCCATCTTGAGGACCGGCGTGTGGCCCCCGGCGCCCTGGCAGGCGTAGAGCTTGCGGATGTTCGCCGGCTTGCTGAGGAACTTGCCCAGCGAGCGGACGACCTTGCAGGCTTCCTGCGGCGTCACGCCCTTGGGGTTCACGGCCTCCTGGCCGGTGACCAGCGGGTGCTGGCACTCGTAGACCTTCGGCTTGGCCGCGGAGGCGGACGCGCCGGTGAGGGCGAGCAGGGTGAGGAGCGCGGCGGCGGCCAGGCCGGCGACCGCGAGGGCGGTTCTGAGAGAGGTGAGGTGGCTGTTCATGGCCGCAAGACTATTTCCAGCGTCCGAGGCACGGACCTATATTCGTGTCCATGCCAAGGCGCATGCGGGCTCTGGACCTCCTCCGGCAGCGACCCGTCTGGGCGGCGCCGATCGCCATCGGCGCGATCCTGATCGGCCTGATGACCGCCCTCTACATCGGCTCGGCGGTCGACCCGGTCGACCACATGCACGGCCTGCCGGTCTCGCTGGTCGAGCGCGACGCGGGCGGCAACCTCTACGCCAAGCAGGTCGACCTCGGGCGCAAGCTCGAGGCGGAGCTGCTCGGCTCGCCCGAAGTGACGGAAAAGCTGGCGATCCACGTCGAGTCGATGGCGGCGGCGCGCGACCGGATGGACCGCGGTGCCTCCTACGCGACGCTGGTCGTCCCGCCGGACTTCACCGCCCGGACGCTGAGCCTCCTCGGCGCCGGGAGCCCGCCCGGCCGCCCCGGCCTACCGGGCGTGCGCCTGCTCTCCAACCAGCGGGCGGGGACGGAGGGCGCGAGCCTCGCCACCGGCGTCCTGCAGCCCGCGGTGGCGACGCTCTCACGCGTGCTCGGCGCCCGCCTGCTCGAAGTCGCGGGCACCGGCACCGGCACCGCCGCCCGCGCCGCGCTCACCGACCCGGTCCAGATCCAGGCCGCCGTCTACCGGCCGCTCCCGTCCAAGGCCGCCCTCGGCCTGAGCGCCTTCTACGCCTCGCTCCTGATCCTGATGAGCGGCTTCATCGGCGCGACGATCGTCAACTCCTGGCTCGACGGCAAGCTCGGCTTCGCGCCGACCGAGATCGGCTCCCGCTGGACGATGCTGCGGCCCACCCTGATCAGCCGCTGGCAGACGCTGCTCGCGAAGTGGGGGATGGCCGTGGTGCTGACCGGCATCCTCACCGGGGTCTTCCTCCTGGTCGCCGGCCTGATCCTCGGCATGGACGCGCCCTCGCCGCTCCTGCTCTGGGTCTACGGCTGGTTCGGTGCGGCGACGGTCGCGGTCGGCACGCTCGCCCTCTTCGCCGTGCTCGGCACGCCCGGCCAGCTCGTCGGCCTGCTGATCTTCGTCTACGTCGGGCTCGCCTCGGCGGGCGGCACGGTGCCGATCCAGGCCCTCCCCGACGCCTTCGCCGCGGTCAGCCACGCCGACCCCCTGCGCCAGATCCTCGGCGGCGTGCGCTCGATCCTCTACCTCGAAGCGCGCGCCGACGCCGGCCTCGCCGAGGGCGCGATCGCCACCGCCATCGGCCTCCTCTTCTGGATCGGCTTCGGCGCCTTCTTCGTCCGCCGCTATGACAAGCAGGGACGTGACCGCATGGACCCGAAGCTGCTCGCCTACGTGCACCAGGTCGCCGACGATTACCGCGACCCGCGGTCGAGCTAGCGGATGATGCGCGGCGCCGGACCCCGGGACGGATCAGGGAGGTGGGGGAGGAAGGGGACGCTCGGTGGAAGGTCGGACGCTCGCTGAGTTGAGGGCGCCAGGACGCCCATAGGTCAGCGAGCGGACGGTCCGACCCAGCGCTCGTGCGATCGAGCCGGTCAAGGGCGGCTCAACTGCACGAGTGGTGAGTTGAGGGCGGCAGAGCGCCCATAACTCACCAAGCGGCGGGGCCGGCATCACGAGAGAGGCGCACGGAAGGCGTACTTCATGACGCTTCCGTGCGCTCTCCGTCCCGATGCTTGCGCCCCCTGCCCCCTTATTGACTCCCCCTCTACCCCGGGCGACAGCTTCCCCGCCACATGGCCCCGAGGCGCCAGCCGCCGCTCAGCGCGGCGGCACCAGCTTGTAGATCGCCCCGGCGGTGTCGTCGCTGACGTAGAGGGCGCCTTCGGGGCCGGGGACGACGTCGACCGGGCGGCCCCAGCGTTCGCCGTCGGCTTCCTGGAAGCCGGAGACGAGCGTCCGCGCCGGCTCGAGCGTCCGCCGCCCCGCGTCCCAGCGCATCCAGAGGACCGCGGGCGGGCGCGGTTCCTGGCGGTCCCACGACCCGTGCGCGGCGACCACCGCGCCGCCCGACCACGGCGCCGGCACCTTCGTCCCGGCAAGGAACGACATCCCGAGCGGGGCGGAGTGGGCCGGGATGCCGACCTCGATCGGCGCCAGCGTTGCGCAGTCGAGCGCCTTGCCGCCGGGGTTGGTGACCGAGTCGGGGATCAGCGGCACGTCGGCGAGCGAGCCCGGCGGCGTCGACTTCCCCTGTTCGGGGTTGCAGAGCGGCCAGCCGAGATCGCGCCCCGGGGTCACCGGCACCACCTCGTCGGGCGGGTGGTCGTCGACGTAGGAGCGGATCACCTGCCCGAACGCTTCGCTCTGCCCTTCGGCTTCGCCGTGGAAGGGGTAGGGGATTTCGTCGCGGTCGTTGATCGCGGTCCAGACCCTGCCGTCGGGCGCCACCGCCAGCCCCTCGCCGTTGCGCACGCCCCTCATCACCACCGTCACCGGCCCGCCGTCGGGCCCGACCGAGTCGATCACCCCGCGCGGCGGGTCGTAGGAGCGGTCGGCGGGCGAGGCGTTGGAGGAGCTGCCGACGTCGAAGTAGACGGTCCCGTCAGGAGCGACGGCGACGTCCTTCTGGCGGTGGATGTCGTCCCCCGCGGGCTCTTCGTCGGGCAGGTCCGGCGCCAACACCTTCTGCGTCCCGACCTGGCTGTGGCCGCGCCAGGGGTAGGCATCGATCTGGTCGGACTCGCCGACGTAGAGGACCCAGCCGCCGCCCCGCCGGGCGAAGGCGAGGCCCTGCGGCGATTCGAGGCCGGCGAGGACGACCTTTTCGTGCGTCGCCTCGCGCCCGCCGGAGAGTTCGAGCACGGCGTCGTGGCCGGGCAGGCTGACCAGCAGGTTCCCTTCCGGCGTGATCGCCTCCATCCGCGCGCCTTCCGGCCGCGCCCAGACGCTCGCCTTCCATCCTTTCGGCACGCTCAGCTGGTGCGGGGAGGAGAGTTCGCCGCCGCGCATCGAGGACGGGACGGTGAGCGTCACCGTCTCGCGCCCGCCGGCGGGACGCGGCAACGCGCCGCCCGCGCCCGCTCCGCCCGCGCCGGGGCCGCTCGTCCCCGGGCTACCGGAGCCGCAAGCGGTGATCAGCAGCAGAGCCAGGATCCCTGCCGGTAGGAGGCGCTTCACGCACTGAGTCTTACCCGAGCGGGGTCGGCGTGAACCGACTCGCGGGCGGACCGGCGCAGGTGGAAGAGGCGCTTTGCCGCGGTCAGCTCTTCGTCGGCGGCGGCGTGGAGGGTCTTCGGGTTGCGCTCGCCGGCGGCGATGCCGAAGGACACGCCGAAGGTGATCCCGCGCGCGCCCAGGTCGGCGAGGTCGAGCTCGTCGACCATCCGCCGGATCGCCGCCCGCGCCGCTGTCTCGTCGCAGCCGGGGAAGACGACGGCGAACTCGTCGCCGCCGATCCGGAAGGCCTCGTCATGCAGCCGGCGGCGGCCGAAGCCGCGGGCGACCACGCGCAGCACTTCGTCGCCGGCGACGTGGCCGAAGCGGTCGTTGACCGCCTTGAAGCCGTCGAGGTCGAGCAGGCACAGCGCCAGCTGGTCGCCCTGTCGCGCCGCCTTCGAGGTCTCCTTTTCCAGCCGCGACTCGTAGGCGCGCCGGTTCTGCAGCCCGGTCAGGTGGTCGTGGCGGCTCTGGTGGGAGGCGAGCGAGAAGCCCGCCGCGTGGTGCAGGTGCGCGGCGAGCGAGCGGCCGAGCAGCCCGACCGCCTCGCGGTCCCCCTGGTCGAAGGCGTAGGGGCGGCCGGAGAACGCGGTCAGCGACCCGAGCTCCTCGTCGTGGTGCACCAGCGGCGCGCAGAGCAGCGAGCGCGCCCCGAGCTTGCGGCAGGTGTCGGACTCGACCCGCGGGTCGAGCTCCGTGTCGCTGCTGATCAGCACCGCGCGGCGCTCCAGCGCGCGCCCGGAGAGGCTTGCCTCGCGGGGGTAGTCCCAGCCGATCACCCGCGGATCGACGCCGGAGCCGGCGCGGAAGACGAGGCGGTCGCCGTCGGGCGAATCGATCAGCGCGCCGTCGGCGCCGATCAGGTCCGGGACCCGGCTGACGATCATCTGCATCGCGCGATCCTGGTCGAGGTCCCCGGCCGCTATCTCGCCCTGTGCCTGGATGATCTCCAGAAGCCGGCGCGACTCACCATCGATGACCGCCATAGGCCGAAGCTACCTCGACTTGAGTCTGAAATTCGTAGGACCCCCCGGAATTTTTTTTATTCGACCTCATGGGTGCCCAAAAGCGTTGATTGGCCCTCCCGCCGGTCCATACGAAAGAAACACTTGCCAATTGCGGTTCGTGCGAGAGGACACTAGGTTTGTCACGTGAATCCGTCGATGACGACGAAGGAGCGGCGCCGCGAGGTGCCGCGCTCCCGCCACGGGGAATGGGAGCCGCCCGCCGACCGCGATCCCCTGGCGACGCTGGCGGCGCAGGACGCCGACCGCGTCCCGGAGCTGGTCCCGATCCGCTACGGCCGCATGCTGACCTCGGCGTTCGCGTTCTACCGCGGCGGCGCGGCGGTGATGGCGGCCGACCTCGCCGCCGCCCCTGACACCGGCCTGCGCGCCCAGCTCTGCGGTGACGCCCACATCTCCAACTT
Source organism: uncultured Actinomycetes bacterium (assembly GCA_937907435.1). Taxonomy (GTDB): domain Bacteria; phylum Actinomycetota; class Thermoleophilia; order Solirubrobacterales; family 70-9; genus VAYN01. The sequence goes on along the minus strand of CALCIA010000210.1, from coordinate 10,463 downwards.
CGGCGTCTTCGCGGCGCCCGACCGCCGCCTCGTCTTCGACTGCAACGACTTCGACGAGACCCTGCCGGGGCCGTTCGAGTGGGACGTCAAGCGGCTCGCGGCAAGCGTCGCGATCGCCGGGCGCGAGCGCGGCTTCGGCCGCGGCGAGCGCCGCCGCGCGCTGGAGGCGACCGCGGCGGCCTACCGCGAGGCGATGCGCGGCTTCGCCGCGATGCGCAACCTCGACGTCTGGTACGCGCGGGTCGACGTCGAGGCGCAGAAAGAACGCCTGGGCGACGCGCTGACCGCGTCGCGTCGTCGGCGGATGGATCGCCAGCTCGACAAGGCGCGGGCCAAGGACAGCGTGCGGGCGCTGCGCAAACTGACCGCGACCGACGACGACGGGCGGCTGCGGATCGTCGCCGAACCGCCGCTGATCACGCCGCTCGCCGAACTCGCCGGAGGGGCCGAGGAGGGCGACCGGGCGCTGCGGCCGATCCTCGACGCCTATACCTCGACCCTCTCCGACGACCGCCGCCGGCTGGTCGCCTCCTACGAGTACGTCGACGCCGCGCGCAAGGTGGTCGGGGTGGGGAGCGTCGGCACCCGCGCCTGGATCGTCCTGATGCTCGGCCGCGATTCCGGCGACCCGCTCTTCCTCCAGGCCAAGGAAGCGGGGCCGTCGGTGCTCGAGCCCTACGCGGGGGCGAGCGAGTACACCAACCACGGCCGCCGCGTGGTCGAGGGGCAGCGGCTGATGCAGGCCGCGAGCGACATCTTCCTCGGCTGGGTCGAGGCGGAGGGGCTCGACGCGCGCTCGCGCTGCTTCTACGTGCGCCAGCTCTGGGACGGCAAGGGCTCGGCCGACGTCGAACGGCTCTCGGCGCCGGAGCTGGGCCTCTACGGGGCGCTCTGCGCGCGCACCCTGGCCCGCGCCCAAGCGCGCTCCGGCGACCGCGCCGCGATCGCCGCCTACCTCGGGCGCGGCGACACCTTCGACCGGGCGATCGCGGAGTTCGCCGAGCGCTATGCCGACCAGAACGAACGCGACTACGCGGCGTTGCTGGAGGCGGAGAAGCGGGGCGAGATCGAGGTCGAGCGCGGGCTCTGACCCGGGGGAGTGGACGAGGAGGCCGCCGGGCGGGTACCTGAGGACGTCGACGAGGAGGCCGGGCGGATCGATCGCCCGGCCTCGCTCGTCTCCTCTCTCAGGGGCCGGGGCCTACCGTGACCCGTTCCGACCTGGGACGTGCCTCGGCGAGAGCCGCCGCCGTGCGGGCAGCGAGCAGTGGCTCCCACGTCAGCAGCACGGTGACTCCGTCCCGGGATTTGCAGCGGGGGCAGTCCCTTCTGCCGGACAGGGCCCCGGTGCTGAATCGGATCCCGCACCGTTCGCAGTGGAACATCGCTTTCAACTCCTTGTGGCGGGACTTTTTTCGTCCTCTCGTCTTGGGCTGCGAGCCTCCCTCGGGATCCATGTGATGTCAAGCACAATCCCGTATGAATCCCGCATGACATGCGGAAATTCGTAACGCCTTCGGCACGGATCTGGTCCAATGTGGCAAGAGCGCAGCGACGCAAGTCGCAAAACCCCAGGGGATCACCTTCCGAAGCGCCCCTGAATTGCGCCAGGCGGCCTCGATGACACTCCGTCGTCGGGGCCGTCGGATCGTCAGCCGCCGCGGCGGCGCGCGGTCAGCGGCCGAACCAGCGGGCGCGGCGGTCGGCGCCGAACTTCTCCTTCAGCGCCATCTGTTCGGCGGAGGGGGCGTTGAAGTGGCCGGTCCGCTCGGGGCCGGAGAGGAAGTCGATGTCGACGCTGCCGATCCGCCCCTCGCCGAACTCGATGTAGCAGGTGCCTTGGCCGAGGTGGCGCTCGGGGGCGGCGCCGTCGGCGATCTCGGCGAGCAGGCGCTGGGCGACGATCTTCGCGGCGCCCTCGGCGAAGACGCCGGCCTTCGGCACGCCCGCGGTGGCGACGTCGCCGACCGCGTAGACGCCCGGCACCTTGGTCGCGAGCGTCGCCGGGTCGACCGGCACGTAGCCGTCCTCGGTGATCCCGGACTCGATCACGACTTCGGGCGCGCGGTGCTTCGGCACGCCGAGAAAGAGGTCGAAGGGCAGCTCGGCGTCGTCGTCGAGGACGGCAACGCGCCGCGCCGGGTCGACGCTCGCGATCCGCCGGCCGGTGATCAGCTCGATCCCGCGCTGCTCGAACTCGCCCTTCAGCGCCGCCGAGGTCTCCGGCGAGGGCGGCACCGGCGAGCCGAACGGGATCACGAAGGTGATCTCGCAGTCCTCGCGGACGCCGCGCCGGCGCAGCTCGTCGTCGAGCAGCAGCGCGCACTCGCTCGGCGCCGGCGGGCACTTGAACGGCGCGCCGCAGACGCCGATCAGCGCCCGGCCGGAGGAGAAGTCAGGGATCACCTTGGCGAGCTTTTCGGCGCCGGCCACGGAGTAGAACTCGCTGTCGACCTCCGCCAGCCCGGGCGTCGCCGCGAAGTCATAGTCGGCGCCCAGCGCGATCACCAGGTAATCGGCCTCGTGGACGCCGGCGTCGGTGGTGACCCGCTTCGCCGCGGGGTCGATCGCGGTCACCGTCTCCCGCAACAGGCGCACCCCCGGCATGACGAACTCGGCGTACGGAAGCCGCACCTCCTCGACGCCCTTGCCGTTGAACATCAGATCGAGTTTCGAGTAGCCGAAGACGAACCCCTCGCCCTTGTCGATCAGCGTCACCTCGGCCTCGTCGCCGAGTGCTTCCGAGAGCTTCGTGCTCAGCTCGAGCCCACCGAAGCCCGCGCCGAGGATGAGGATGCGTGCCATGGAAAGAGAATCCTATGCGGAGCGGGACGCGTGCGCCGGGCAAGCTGTCGCCTGGCCCGGCCGTAGAGGTCCCGAGGGTCGAGTTCGCACTTATCCGCGGATAGCGCGGATAAGTGCGAACTCACTGGGTGGGGACGCCGGGATCCGGGAGGAAGGCGCGCGGAAGCGTCAATTCTCCTCCCTTCCGTGACGTTTCCGCGCGCTCATGCGTCCTTCCTCGCCCCGTCGGCGGCCCGGGGCCCATCGGGACGTGTTCGCAGAAATGACCGGATAGCGACCGGAAATGCGAACGCGCCTTCGTCCTCCCGCCGGCCCGGGGTCGACAGGGCATCCGCGGCTCTCGCTGGGCACCCGTCGCTTGTCCCCTCGGGCCCGATGCCCCGCAATCGATCGTCTAGCGTGGCGGCGTGAGCACCTTCGCGCGATTCGAACCTGGGGAGGACGGCGGCGAAGCTGAACACGTGTGCCTGCTCGAGGCGACGGAGGGGATCTGACCGCGCTCCGGCTTCCGCGGGTCGTCCCGTTCGCCCTCCTTGCCGCGTTGGTCGCGCTCGCCGGCTGCGGCGGGGGAGGGGGCGCCTCGACCGCCGGCGCCGGCGGGGAGCCGACCTGCGACGGCTCGGCGGCGCTCTGCGGCAAGCGCCTCGACCAGGTCGTCTTCCCCGGCACCCACAACTCGTTTGCCGCCGCCGACGAGCCGGGCTGGCACTTCGCCAACCAGCGCCTCGCGATCGGCCGGCAGCTCGACGACGGGATCCGGGCGCTGCTGCTCGACGTCCACTACGGGGTGGCGGCGCCGGACGGGCTGGTGCGGACCGACTTCTCCGCCGAGGGCGCCGACGCCAACAAGGTCGCGATGGCGGTGCCGCGGCAGGCGCTCCGGGTGGCCGAGCGGATCGCCGGGCCGCTCGGCGCCGGGATGCCGGCGGGCGCGCCGCGCCTCTACCTCTGCCACACGCTCTGCGAGCTCGGCGCCGAGCCGCTCGACCGCGAACTGCGCGCCATCGCCTCCTTCCTCGCCGCGCACCCGCGCACCTTCCTGATCCTGATCGTCGAGGACTACGTGCCCGCGGCGGAGGTCGCGGACGCCTTCCGCGCCGCCGGCCTGGCGGGGCTCGCCGCGACCCTGCCGCGCCACGCGCCGCAGCCGACCCTGGGCAAGCTGCTCGACGAAGGCAGGCGCCTCGTCGTCTTCTCGGAGAAGCGCGGCGGGGAGCCCGCCTGGTACATGCCCGCCTTCTCCTACATCCAGGACACGCCGCTCGGCGCCAACCGGCCGGACCAGTTGAGCTGCGCCCGCTTCCGCGGCGAGCCCGACAGCCCGCTGCTCCTGATCAACCACTGGATCCCGCCGTTCCCGCCCAGCGTGCGCCTGAACGCGGCGATCGGGCGGCGCGGCTTCCTGCGCCACCGGGTGCGCCGCTGCATGCGGGACCGCGACACCGAAGGCGCGATCGTCGCCGTCGACTTCTACGAGCGCACCGCGGTGGTGCGCGTCGCCCGCGAACTGAACGGCCGCTGAGGCGGGCGGCGCCGCCCTTCCCGGTCGCCTCAGCGCGGGACGACGCGGATCGTGGTCGACCGGGCCGCGTCGGTGATGACGCTGTCGACAGGGTCCGACGGGTAGCCGTACTTCACCTTGTAGGCGTCGTCGATCTCCTCGTCGAGGTGGTGCGGCACGTCCTCGAAGGCGACGTCGACGGCCGCCGAGTCGGCCTCGATCCGACCCTCGTGGCGCCGCTCGGCGTCCCTGAACCAGCCGCCCGCGGAGCCGCGCACCGAGCGCACGTACAGCTCGCCGTCGACCCGCACCGCCCAGATCGTCACCGGCTTGGTCAGCGCGCCGTCCTCGCGCAGCGAGGAGACCTCGATCTCGCGCGCCGCCGCGAGCTGCTCCAGCGCCGTCGGGTTCCAGTCGGCCATCGTCGCCCTTCTACCCGGCGGCGCCGATTCCGATCGCCCGGCCCGTCAGCCGGTCGGCCGTGGCGGCCGCTCAGCCGGCGATCGAGTCGAGCTCCGCCACGTCCTCCTCGGAGAGCTCCAGCCCGGCGCCCGCGATGTTCTCGCGCAGGTGGGCGACCGAGGAGGTGCCGGGGATCAGCAGGACGTTCGGCGAGCGTCGCAGGAGCCAGGCCAGCGCCACCGCCATCGGCGTCGCCCCGTTGCGCGCGGCGACCGCGTTCAGCTGCTCCGACTGCAGCGGCGAGAAGCCGCCGAGCGGGAAGTAGGGGACGTAGGCGATCCCCTCGCCGGCGAGGAAGTCGATCAGCTCGTCGTCGCCGCGGTTGGCGACGTTGTACATGTTCTGGACGCAGACGACCGGCGCGATCGAGCGCGCCTCGGCGATCTGCTCGGCGGAGACGGTGCTGACGCCGAGGTGGCGGATCAGGCCCGCCTCGCGCATCTCGGCGAGGGCTTCGAACTGCTCGGCGATCGACCCCGCTTCGGGGCCTTCGAAGCCGCCCATCCGCAGGTTGACGACGTCGAGCCGCTCGAGGCCCAGGTGCTCGAGGTTGTCGTGCACGGCTTCGTGGAGCTCGCGCGGCGAGCGCGCGTGCGGCCAGCCGCCCTCGGCGTCGCGCCGCGCCCCGACCTTGGTGACGATCGTCAGGCCCTCCGGATAGGGGTGGAGCGCCTCCTTGATGATCGCGTTGGTGACGTGGGGGCCGTAGAAGTCGGAGGTGTCGATGTGGTCGACGCCGAGCGCGAGCGCCTCGCGCAGGACGCGGACCGCTTCGGCGCGGTCGGCGGGCGGGCCGAAGACGCCGGGGCCGGCGAGCTGCATCGCGCCATAACCGACGCGGTTGACGGTGATGTCGTCGGCGAGCTGGAAGGTGCCGCCGGGGAGGGTGCTGGTGGGCATGGGACTCCTTTGTGGGGTTCGCCCCGTGCTGCGCGGGGCTCCCCTCGATGGTGCCCGCGCGGCGCCGATCGCAAAAGAGCCTGCCTTGTCGGGGGACAAGCTGTCCCTGGATAAGCGCCGCCCGAGTTGCATACTTCAAAGGGTGGACCGTGAGGGGCTTGCCGATTTTCTGCGCCGCCGCCGCGCCGCGCTGAGGCCTGAGGACGTGGGCCTGCCGGCGGGCCGGCGCCGCCGCACCCGTGGCCTGCGCCGCGAGGAGGTCGCCGCGCGCGCCCACATCTCGACCGACTTCTACACGCGGCTGGAGCAGCGCCGCGGCGCCCGCCCCTCGGCCTCGACCGTGGCATCGCTGGCCCTCGCCCTGCGCCTCGACGAGATCGAGCGCGACCACCTCTTCGCCCTCGCCGGCCACAACGCGCCGCCGACCGCGCTGCGCCGCGACGAGCCCAGCCCGGGCCTCCTCCGCGTGCTCGAACAGATCGAAGGCTCGCCCGCGATGATCGTCTCCGACCTCGGCGTGACCCTGCGCCAGAACGAGCTCGCCAAGGCGCTGCTCGGCGACCACTCCGTCTTCACCGGCCCCTCGCGCAGCATGATCTACCGCTGGTTCACCGAACCGGACCGCCGCGCCCTGCACCCGACCGAGGACCACGAGGTCCGCGCCCGCCAGCACGTCGCCTCCCTGCGCGCCGTGCACGGCCGTCCTGGCCCCGACCCGGAAGCCGACGAGCTGGTCGCGACCCTGCTCGCCGAGAGCGATGAGTTCGCGACGCTCTGGGACCGCCACGAAGTGGGCCGCCGCACCGCTTTGGAAAAGCGCTTCGTCCACCCCCTGGTCGGCGAGCTGACCCTCGACTGCCAGAACCTCGTCTCCCAGAACGTCTCCGAGCGCCTCGTCGTCTTCAGCGCCGCCCCCGGCTCGGTCGACGAGGCCCGCCTGCGCATGCTCGCCGAGCTGGCCGCCGCCCCGGTCGGCTAGATGTGGCTCCAGCGCACGATCACCTTCGCGCCGCGGCCGCGCGGCATCCACCTGGTCACCGGTGAGGTGCTGGAGGCGCTGCCCGAGCTGGGTGACTTCGGCGTCGGCGTCCTCCACCTGCTGATCCAGCACACCTCGGCGTCGTTGTCGCTGAACGAGAACGCCTCGCCGGAAGTGCGCGCCGACCTCGACGCCTGGCTCGACCGGGCGGTGCCGGAAGGCGCGCCGTACTGGACCCACACCCTGGAGGGCGACGACGACATGCCCGCCCACGTGAAGGCGGCGCTGATGGGACCGTCCCTGACCCTGCCGCTGCGCGAAGGGCGCCCGGCGCTCGGCACCTGGCAGGGCATCTACCTCTGCGAGCACCGTGATCGCGGCGGGGCGCGCTCGGTCGTCGCGACGGCCTGGGGCGAGACGGATGGCCCTCCCGGGGATCGCGCCGTACCATCGGCGCGGTGACCTACTCGATCATCGCCTTCGATCCGGAGACGCGCGAGTGCGGGGTCGCCGTCCAGTCGCACTGGTTCTCGGTCGGCGGGCTGGTCACCTGGGGCGAGCCGGGCATCGGCGCGGTCGCCACCCAGGCGGTCGTCGAGCCCGCCTACGGCCCGCGCGGGCTGGAGCGGATGCGGGCGGGGCGCACGGCGCCGGAAGCGCTCGCCGAGCTGATCGCCGCCGACGAGCTGGGCGCCGCGCGCCAGGTGGCGATGGTCGACGCCCACGGCGGCATCGCCGCCCACACCGGCTCCGACTGCATGCCGTTCGCCGGCCAGGAGGTCGGCCACCATCACTCCTGCCAGGCGAACCTGATGCGGACCGGGGAGGTGTGGGAGGCGATGTCGGAGGCCTACCTCGGCGCGGGCGGCTCGCTGGCGGAGCGGCTGCTGGACGCGCTCGACGCGGGCGAGGCAGCGGGCGGCGACCTCCGCGGGCGCCAGTCGGCGGCGATCCTCGTCGTCGGGCCGGAGGGCGAGCCATGGCAGCGGCTGGTCGACCTGCGGGTCGAGGACCACGAGGACCCGCTCGCCGAGCTGCGCCGAATCGTGCGACTCGGCGGCAGCTACGAGCTGATGCGCGAAGGCGACGAGATCTGGGTCGCCGGCGACAAGGCGAAGGCCGCCGACCTCTACGTCGAGGCCTGGGAACGGACTCCGGACAGCCACGAGCTGAAGTTCTGGGCGGCCCTCTCGCTGATCGAACGTGGCGAGCCCGAGCCCGGCGTCGCCCTCCTCCGCGAGGCGATCGACGAGCAACCGGGCTGGCGCCAGATGATCGACCGGCTGACGGTCGAGATGTCCCCGTCGATCGAAGAGGTCCGCCGCCTCCTCGGCGACTACGGCGCCGGGACGCCGTAGCGCGTCTCGGTAGGGTCACCCGCATGAGCGAGCAGAGCCAGATCGGGGTCACCGGCCTCGCGGTGATGGGGGCCAACCTGGCCCGGAACATCGGCCGCAACGGCTGGTCGGTCGCGGTCCACAACCGCAGCCCCGAGAAAACCCGCCAGTTCATGGCCGACCACGCCGCGGAGGGCGACTTCACCGGCGCCGAGTCGAACGAGGAGTTCGTCGCCGCCCTGGCGCGCCCGCGCAAGATCATCATCATGGTCAAAGCCGGGGCGCCCGTGGACGCGGTGCTCGGCGAGCTGGCGCCGCTGCTCGACGCGGGCGACATCCTGATCGACGCCGGCAACTCGCACTTCCCCGACACCAAGCGGCGCACCGCCGAAATGGAGGAGCGCGGGTTGCGCTTCCTCGGCATCGGCGTCAGCGGCGGCGAGGAGGGGGCGCTCCTCGGGCCGAGCATCATGCCCGGCGGCACCCGCGAGGCCTACGCCGAGGTCGAGGACATCCTCACCAAGATCGCTGCCCAGGTCGACGGCACCCCCTGCTGCACCTTCGTCGGCCCCGGCGGCGCCGGCCACTACGTGAAGATGGTCCACAACGGGATCGAGTACGCCGACATCCAGCTGATCACCGAGGCCTACGACCTGATGCGCCACGTCGCCGGGCTGGAGGTCGCGGAGATCGCGAAGACCTTCGAAGAATGGAACGAAGGCGACCTCGAAAGCTTCCTGATCGAGATCACCGCCAAGGTCCTCGCCAAGCAGGATCCGCAGGGCGACGGGCCGCTGATCGACAAGATCGTCGACCAGGCCGAGCAGAAAGGCACCGGCCGCTGGACCTCCGAGGACGCGCTCGAGCAGGGCGTGCCGCTGACCGCGATCACCGAGGCCGTCTTCGCCCGCGCGCTGTCCTCGCTGAAAGACGAGCGCGCCGCCGCCGCGAAGGTCCTGGCCGGTCCCGAGCCCGCCCTCACCGAGGACCGCCGCGAGCTCCTCGACGACATCCAGGCCGCGCTCTATGCGAGCAAGGTCGTCGCCTACGCGCAGGGCTTCCAGCAGATGGCGGCCGCCTCGAAGGCCAACGACTGGGACCTCGACCTCGGCGCGATGGCGACGATCTGGCGCGGCGGCTGCATCATCCGCGCCCGCTTCCTCAACCGGATCAAAGAGGCCTACGACGCGGGCGAGGTCGTCAACCTCCTCACCGTGCCCTACTTCCGCAACGCGGTCGCCGACGGGCAGGAGGCCTGGCGCCGGGTGATCGCCGCGGCGGTCGAGCAGGGCGTCGCCGTCCCCGCCTTCACGAGCTCGCTCGCCTACTACGACGGCTATCGCCGCGAGCATGGCCCGGCGGGGCTGATCCAGGGCCTGCGCGATTATTTCGGCGCCCACACCTACCGGCGCACCGACGCCGAGGGCTCCTACCACGTGCGCTGGCCGCAGGACGGGGCGGAGGTCCGGACCGACGCCTGACGGCGCCGCCTCCCGGGAGCAGACGATGGCCGAGGTCGAATTCGCCACCTTCGCGGTAGCCGCCGAGCCCGCCGGCCCCGAGGCGGAGATCTTCGAGCCGATCCGCCGCCACCTCGGTGCCCAGAGCATCGGCGTCAACCGACTGGAGCTGCAGCCGCGCCAACGCATGCGGGTCCACGTGCACGAGCGCCAGGAAGAGCTCTACCTCGTCCTCTCCGGCACCCTGACCCTGATCGTCGAGGAAGTCGAGCACGAGATCCCGGTCGGCACCCTGGCCCGGGTCGGCCCCACCACCCGCCGCCAGGTGGCGAACCGCGGCGACGTCTCGGTCGTCCTCCTCGCCTTCGGCGCCGCCGGGGAGCACGAGTCCCGCGACGCGCGCGCCTGGGGCTCCTGGGACGAGGGCGGACCCGGCCGCTCGCCGCGCGAGGTGCCGCTGCCGCCGGACTTCGACGAGTAGGAAGCCCGCCGCCGGGGTACAGAGCCCCCATGCCCGGCTTCGCGATAGTCCGCGCCGACGACGTCGACGATGCCTACGCGGGCTCCGACGTTCCCGGCGAGTTCCGCAAACTGACCGACGCCCTCGGCGCCGAGCAGCTCTCGGTCACCCTGATCCGCATCCCGCCGCATTGCGACATGGAACAGAGCACCGGCCACACCCACTCCGAGATCGAGGAGCTCTACATCGTCGCCAAAGGGACGATCACGTTCCGCTGCGACGAGGACATCGAGAAGGTCACCGCGCCCGCGGTCGTGCGCGTGTCGCCTGGCACGGCCCGCTCGCATCGCAACGAGGGCGAGGAGCCGGTCGAGATCTGGGCGGTGTCCGTGGCCGGGCATCAGGACGCGACGAAGATCGACGACTTCTGGGAGGCCTCGCCGGAGGCGAGGCAGAGGCGGTAGGACGGGTCCTCCGAGCCCCGGCGGCCGTCCGAGATGGCGGGGCGGGTGTCCTGGGCTCCTCATGGGGGTCCTGGCAGGCTGTGACCCCCATGAGG
>CALCIA010000209.1 GCA_937907435.1 uncultured Actinomycetes bacterium | reverse complement strand
CCTGCCAGGACCCCCATGAGGAGCCCAGGACACCCTCGATCCACCTCGGACGGCCACCCGCCCAACGGCCCCCCGCCCCGACGGCCGCCTCAGCTCACCCCACCTCCACCCCCGGCACCTCACTGCGCCAATCCCGCAAAAAGGCCTCCGTCTCGGCCGCCTCCAGCGGCTGGGCGAAGAGGAAGCCTTGGCCGCTGTCGCAGGCCTCGCGCTGGAGGAGGGAGAGCTCGTGGAGTTGTTCGATGCCCTCGGCGAAGGTCTCGATCGAGAGGGCCTTGCCGAGTTGGACGAGGGAGTGGACGAGGGTCTCGCCCTCGCGGTTGTCGCGCAGGCCGGAGATGAAGGAGCGGTCGATCTTGAGGGCGTCGACGGGGAAGCGTTGGAGGTGGCCGAGGGAGGAGTAGCCGGTGCCGAAGTCGTCGATCGCGATGCGGACGCCGAGGCGCTTGATTTCTTCGAGCCGGCGGGCGGTCGCTTCGGCGTCGCGCATCAGGGTCGTCTCGGTCACCTCGATCGCGAGGGCGCGCGGCTCGAGACCACTGTGTGCGAGGGCCGCCTCGATCTCGCCGGTGATCCGGTCGGTGTCCAGCTGGCGGGCGGAGACGTTGACCGCCATCGTGATCGCGTGGCCGGCATCGCGCCAGGCGGCGCCCTGGACGCAGGCCTGCTCGAGCACCCACTGGCCGACCTCGACGATCATGCCGGTCTCCTCCAAGAGCGGCAGGAAGCCGTCGGGGCGCAGCACGCCGCGCTCGGGATGGCGCCAGCGCAGCAGCGCCTCGACGCCCCGCGGGCGCATCGTCGTCAGGTCGATCGTCGGCTGGTAGACGAGGAAGAACTGGTCCGCGGCGAGCGCTTCGCGCAGGTCCATCTCCAGTTCGAGGCGGCTGCGCATCCGCTCCTGCATGCCGGTCTCGAAGACGGCGTAACGGTTGCGGCCCTCCCACTTGGCCCGGTACATGGCGATGTCGGCGTGGCGCAGCAGCTCCTCGGCGGTGGTCTCCTCGGCCATCGCGATGCCGATGCTGGCGCGCACGGTGACGCGGGTCTTGTCGGGGCCGATGATGAAGGGGTGGGAGAGGGCGTCGAGCAGGCGTTCGGCGACCAGCTCCGGGCCCGCGGCCAGCGAGAGCTCCTCGGAGATGACGACGAACTCGTCGCCGCCGAGCCGGCCGAGCGCGTCGGACTCGCGCGTCGCGCCGCCGAGGCGCGCCGCCACCGCCTGCAGCAGTTCGTCGCCGATCGTGTGGCCGAGCGTGTCGTTGATGTCCTTGAAGTTGTCGAGGTCGATGAAGAGGGCGGCGGCGGGGCTGTGCTCCCGGCGCGAGCGGGCGAGCATCTGCTCGGTGCGGTCGAGGATCAGGGTGCGGTTCGGCAGCCCGGTCAGCGAGTCGTGGGTGGCGAGGAAGGCGAGCTCGGCGTCGCGCCGCTCCAGTTCGGAGTCGGTGCGGGCGCGCTCCTCCTCGAAGCACTCGCACATCCGCACGAGGCTGAACTCGAGGCTCAGCTGCAGGATGTTCAGCGCCGCGGTGAGCGGCGCCCCCTCGACCTCCAGCTCCGCCGCGGCCCGCTCCAGGACCTTCGCCATCGCGTTGCGCCAGCGGTAGTAGCGCCGCATCACCTCGTCCAGCGAGGCGGCCCGGTGCACGGCAAGCTCGCCGAAGATCTCCCAGCTTTCGCGGCCCGCCTCGATCACGACCTCGATGCTCTCGCCGGCGATCCAGCGGGCGATCACCGGCGTCGAGCTGCGCGCCAGGCGCTCGAAGCTCTCCTCGGCCACCGCCTCGACCTCGTGCCCGGGCCGCGAGCGGCGCGGCGCGGTCAGCTCGATCACTTCCTCGACCCGCTGCATCAGCGCGTCCCCGAGCCGGCGCCGATCCTCGCCCGCGCGCCCGTCGACCCCCGCCGGCGGCATCGGAACGGGAGCCGCCCGCGTTCCCGTCTGTGACTTTTGAGTGCCCATCAGCCCCGCTTATCGCCAGCTTCCCGCCGCTCTTTAGCCACCAGGGGACCAGATCGGAAATCCGCACCTGAAAATTGTCGATGCGGGGGAGGGTTCGGGGTGGGAGGCTTCCCGCGCTACTGTCTCCAAGTCCCGAAGGGAAGCTGCATGAAGCTGAAGAAGTCCAGGGTCGCCTCGGCGGGCGTCCCGCTTGCCGCACTCCTCGCCGTTCTCGCCCTTGCCGTCCCGACCGTCGCCGCCGCCGAAACCACGGAATCCACCGAAGCGGTGACGACGCTCGAAATCAAGATGGAAGGCAAAAAGATGGGCTTCTTCGGTCCGAAGACCGTCCATGAAGGCGAAGAGCTGCGGGTCGTGAACGACACGATGCCGAGCATGGTCGGGCCGCACACCTTCTCGCTGGTCACCAAGTCTTCGCTGCCGAAGACGCCGGAACAGCGCAAGGAATGTTTCACCCCCGGCAAGATCTGCATGGGGATCGCCGGCTGGTACGGCCTCAAAGGCGAAGAAGCGCCCAAAAACCCACTGGTCAAAGCCGGCAAAGAAGGCTGGGACACGATGGGCACCGTGAAGAAGAAGGGTGACTCCTACTTCTTCGGCAAGAAGGGTGAGTCGTTCGAACAGGTGGTGAGCGCGAAGGCGGGCACGACGCTCTACTTCATGTGCGCGGTCCACGCCTGGATGCAGGGTCAGATCAAGGTCCTGCCGCCCGCGACGCAGTGAGCTGACGGACCACCGCTCACACGAGTCGCCGCGCCTGGGGCGCCGAGCATTCCTCGGCGCCCTGGGCGGCGGCGCGCTGCTTGCCGCCCTGCCCGGCGGCGGGGTCGGCCGCGCGCTCTCCTACCTCGAGGGCGTCGGGACGGCCGAGGCCGCGGTGCCGTTCCGCACCCCGCTGCCGATCCCGCGGGAGCTGACCGGGGCGCGGCTCGAGATCCCGATCCGGCTCGCCCACCAGCAGATCCTCCCCGGGCGCGAGACGGAGCTGTGGACGTTCGGCGGAAGCTTCCCGGGGCCGACGATCCGGCGCCCGGCGGGGGAGCGCACCGAGGTCACCTTTCACCATGAGCTGCCGCGCTCGGTCGGCGAACTCACCGTGCACCTCCACGGCGGGCACAACCGCACCCAGTTCGACGGTCAGCCGGGCGGGCTCACCGGTGCCCAGCCGTTCTCGGAGTACTGCAACATCGCGCAGAGCCTTTCGCCGCGCGCCTCGGGCAACGACCTGCTGATCAGGCCGGGGGAGAGCAAACGGTACGTGTACGACCTCACTGAAGGTGGCCACCCGGAACGCGCCGCGTTCAAGTGGTACCACGACCACCGTCTCGACCGCACGGCACTGCACGCCTGGCACGGCCTCGCGGGGATGTTCATCGTCGACGACGAGTTCGAGGCGGGGCTGCCGCTTCCACACGGTGACCATGACCTGGCGCTGACGATCGCCGACCGCAGCTTCGACCGTCACAACCAACTGACCGACCCGTTCACCGACCGGCGCCCGCCCGACGACGGGGTGGTCGGCGGCAAGATCCTCGTCAACGGCGCCCACCTGCCGCACCACCGGGTGGCGGCGCGGCGGTACCGGCTGCGCATCCTGAACATCTCCCAGTTCCGCTCCTACGACCTCTACCTGGCGGGCGGCGCGCCGATGCTCCAGATCGGCGCCGACGGCGGCCTCTTGCCGCGGCCACTGTGGCGGTCCCGGATCCTGCTCGGGCCGGCCGAGCGGGTCGAGGTGGTCGCCGACTTCGCCGCCGCCCGCGGTCGGGCGGTCGAGCTGCGCAGCACCGCGCACCGGCCGGGCCGCGATCCGCTCGGGTCCTACAGCTACGGCGGTCCGCTGATGCAGTTCCGCGTCGACTCGGCGAGGGTGCACGACCGCACCCGGGTGCCGGCGCGGCTGCGGCCGCTGCCCGCGTGGACGCGGAAGGTGAGTCACCGTCCCGACCACACCTGGAAGATCACCGTCGGCGGCCTCTTCAAGACGACGTGGCTGATCAACGGCAGGAGCTTCGACCCCGCCTACTGTGACACCTCGGTGCCGCTCGGCTCGACCGTGACCTGGGAGCTACACAACAAGACCTCGGTCGCCCACGTGATGCACCTTCACCACACTTCCTGGTACCTGCTTTCCCGTGATGGCCACCTGCCGCCGCCCTGGGAAGACTGCCTCAAGGACACCTTCTTCATCTATCCCGGGGAACGGATCGTGGTCGCCGGGCGCCTCGTCGACTACGCCGGGAAATTCGTCGTCCACTGTCACATGCTCGACCACGAGGACCACGGTCTGATGAGCCAGTTCCGGGTGCGCCGGGGCTGAGGCCTCGGGTCGCGGCGCTCAGCCCTCAGCCGAGCGAGGCGATGAGGTCCGGCAGCTCGCGGTGGCTGTCGGTGACGAGGTCGGCCTCGGGGCCCGGTTCGGGATCGTCGGCGAGGCCGCGGTAACGGATGCTGCGCATGCCGATGGCGCGGGCGCCGGCGACGTCGGTGCGGCGGAGGTCGCCGACGTGGACCGCCGCGGCAGGTTCGGCATCGAGCATGCCGAGGGCGGCTTCGAAGATCTCGGGGGCGGGCTTGTAGGCGCCGACCTCGTCGGAGAAGCCCCAGCCGGAGAAGTGGCCGAGGAGGTCCTTGCTCGCGAGGAATTCGCGCAGGATCGCGCCGCCGGTGAAGCCCGCATCGCAGACGATGCCGATCGCGAGACCGTCGGCGCGCAGGCGCTCGAGGGTCGGGACGATCTCCGGCGCGAGCCCCAATTCGGCGCCGCGGCCGACGCCGAGGAAGGCCTCCGCGACCGCCTCGCCCGCCGCCGGGTCGAGGCCGAGCGCGGCGACCAGCTGCTGCGCCCCTTCGGCGGGGGAGACGTGCACGCCTTCCTCCCAGGCCTGTTCGCGGCTGCGGATCACCGCGGCGACGTGGCCCGCGAGGTGGTCGGGGTCCATCTCCAGGCCGCATGACTCGCAGGCGGCCAGGACCGCCGCGTGCCGAGCGTCGCGCATCGACCCGGGCACCGGTTCGACGGCGATCGTGTTCCAGAAGTCGAAGGTGACGGCCCGGATCGGCATCGCGCCGGAGGCTAGTCGAGCGGCCGCGCCGGCCGGCGGGACGGGCAGGTCCCCCCAACGCGCTCCCAGTCCTGTTCGGCCTTTCGTCCGTGCGGCTGCGGCTTCTCCGGCGTTGTCCGTAGATTCCGCGCCCCGATGAAGATCAAGAACGCTCATAGACGCCCTGCCCGCCCGCTCGCGATCGGACTCGCGGCCTTGCTCGTGATGATCGGCGTGCCGGCGCTTGCCGGCGGGGCCGCCGCGGCGCAGCCGACCGAACAGCTGACGCCGGTGATCGGCAACCCGATCGCCTCGCCGGAACCGGTGCTTGCGAGCAACGGGCGGCGCGAACTCGCCTACGAGCTGCAGCTGATCAACCGCAGCAACTCCACTGTCACCGTCCACAAGCTGGAGGCGCTGGCGGGGGGCAAGGTCGTGCAGAGGCTCGCGGGCCGGGCGCTCGAAGCGCAGATGCAGCCCTACGGCGCGGTCGACCACAGCGTCAAGCTCGCGCCGGGGCAGGGCGCCTACGTGTTGATGGACGTCAGCCTCGCGCGCAAGGCGAAGGTGCCGGGCACGCTGACGCACCGGATCGCGGTGACGATGAAGCCGAAGCAGGCCGCCGTCGCCACCTCCTATGAACTTGCGCCGACCAAGGTGACGAAGCGCGAAGCAATCGTCATCGCGCCGCCGTTGCGCGGTCCGGGCTGGGTCGTCGGGAACGGGTGCTGCTCGGAATTCACCGCCCACCGCGGCACCGTCCTGCCGGTCAACGGCGCGGCGCACGTGGCGGAGCGCTTCGCGATCGACTTCGTCCAGATCGACCCGATGGGGCGGCTCTTCGAGGGACCGCTCGACCAGCTCTCCAGCTACCCGTACTTCGGCGACGAAATTCTCTCCGCGACCGCGGGGAAGGTGGTCGGGGTGGTCGACGACATCCCCGAGACGCCGGCCGGGGCGCTGCCGCCCGCGATCACCGCCGAAAAGGCCGGCGGCAACCACGTCGTCGTCGCGATCGGCCACGGCCGTTACGCCTTCTACGCCCACATGCAGCCGGGCAGCGTCCGGGTCAAGGTGGGGCAGAAGGTGAAGGTCGGCCAGACCCTCGGCCTGCTCGGCAACAGCGGCAACAGCGACGCGCCGCACCTCCACTTCCACATCATGGACAGCCCCCACCCGCTGCTTGCCAACGGGCTGCCGTACCGGTTCAGCAACTTCACCGTCGAAGGGACGCTCGCGGACCTGGCCAAGCTGCAGGCGGGCGCGGCCGCCAAGGTCGACCCGCGCGGCCGCGGCGCCCGCCACGACGAGCTCCCGCTGAACAACCAAGTGATCGCCTTCCCCTGACACGCCCCCGGCGGTCGTCCTTTCGTCCGGCCAAACCGACGCGGTCGTCTTAAGGCCCGGTAGACGGACCAAAGGTCGACCGCGGTCGGTGGAGGGGACCAAAGGACGACCGCGCTTCTTGGAGTAGGGCGAGTGTCGACCGCGGGTGGCGTGACGGCGCGCGCTTGTGGTTCGCCGGGCGGGGTAGCCGTGGAGTTGTCGGCTAGATGGCGGCGCCGACCAGGGCACCGATCGCGGAGGTCGCGGCCATCGCGACGGCGCCCCAGAAGACGACGCGGACCAGGGCCGGGACCTCGGGGGCGCCGCCGAGGCGGGCGCCCAGGGCGCCCAGGCCGCCGAGCGCGAGGATCGTGACGAGGACGCAGGCGACGATGCGGACGGAGCTGCCGAAGAGGCCGATCGCGAGCAGGGGAAGGAGCGCGCCGACGGCGAAGGAGAGGGCGGAGGCGCCGGCGGCCTGGAGGGGGCGGGCGCGACGTTCCTCGGGCAGCCCGAGCTCGTCGCGGGCGTGGGCGGCGAGCGCGTCGTCGGCGGTGAGCGCGGCGGCGACCTCGCCCGCCAGCGCGGGCGACAGTCCCCGCCCTTCGTAGATCCCCGCCAGCTCGGCGAGCTCGCCTTCGGGGTCGTCGGCCAGCTCACGCGCCTCGAGGCGCAGGTCGGCCTCCTCGGTGTCGCGCTGGGAGCTGACCGAGACGTACTCGCCCGCCGCCATCGAGCCGGCGCCCGCCACCAGGCCCGCGATCCCGGCGGTGACGATCGCGCTGCGCGAGGCGCCGGAGGCGGCGACGCCGAGGACCAGGCTCGAGGTCGAGAGGATGCCGTCGTTGGCGCCGAGCACGCCCGCCCGCAGCCAGTTCGAGCGGAAGCTGAGGTGTTCCTCGGCGTGGGGACGTTTCCAGGGCATCCGCCGAGGCTAGCCGGGGACGACGACCGATCCGCGGAGAAGTGCGGGTGCGGCGCGCCGGCCGCCCTGATTCCGCCAATCGCATCGCGCATCTAGTCACCTCCGAAGCCGTGACGGTGCGGTACGTTCGCCGCCGTGGCAGTTCAGCCGGCCGTCCCCCCATCTCCTCGTCCTCGGGTCTCGCAAGAGTTCGTCGAGGGCCATCGTCGCCGGCGTTTCGTGAACGCCACGGCGGAGATCCTTCACGAATTCGGCCGCGGTGGGTTGAGCGTCACCGCCGTCGTCAGGCTCGCCCGCACCGCCCGCAACTCCTTCTACGACTCCTTCACCGGGATCGAGGAGTGCATCGGCTACGGGATCGAACTCGGCGAGGCCGAGCTGTTTGCGGGCCTCGAGGAGCTGAGCGGCGAAGGGGACTGGCGCGCCGAACTGGACGAGGGCATCGGCGGCTTCTTCGAGGCCGTCTCTGCCGGCCCACTGCTCGCCGAGCTCTTCCTCGTCCATTCCGGAGCCTCGCGGACCGACGCCGGCCGGGCGGCCTTCCTGTCCGGGGGCGAGCGCTTCGTGCCGCTTCTCAGTCGAGGCCGTGACGAAGCCGACGCACTCGGGCGCCGCCCCTCCCCCCTGCTCGACGAGTACCTCTCACGTGCGATCGTCACCTTGGCGACACGCCGGGTCCAAGACTCCGACACCAAGCGCCTGGTCACCGAGACGAGCGCGATGACACGCCTGGCGGCCGAGTTCTACACCGGCCACGGCGACCCTTCGTAGCCGGCCGGCAGGTAGCTGATCAGGCTCGGTCGTAGATGGCCCGGCCAGGGCTCGCGCCGCGGGACGCCGGCGCGATGAAGAGGTTGCACCAGACGTCGGCGATCTCCTCGGCGGAGCGGCGGCCGCCGGGGCGCAGCCACTGGGGGGCGTAGTTGACCATGCCGAGGAGGGCCAGGAGGGCCAGGCCGCGGTCCTCGAAGGCCATCGAGCCGTCGGCTTCGCCGGCGACGAGGACGGTGTCGAGGATCTGCTCGAAGTCTTCGCGTTTGCGGCGCACGGCGCGCCATTGGGGCTCGCGCTCGATCGTGTGGCGCTCCTGGGTGAAGACCAGCATGTGGGGGATGTGGCTCTCGATGTGGAGGAGCCAGGCGCGCAGGAGGTCGCGGAGGTGGGCGTCCGGCGGGGCGTCGGTGGCGGCGATCGTGCGGGCCTGGGCGAGGAGGGGGTCGAGGAGCTCGTCGCAGATCGCGATGAGGAGGCCCTCCTTGCTCGCGGTGTAGTGGTAGATGCCGCCCGCGGCGAGGCCGGTCGCCCCGCTGAGGTCGCCGATCGAGGTCTGCTCGTAGCCGCGCTCGGCGAAGAGCTTCGCCGCCGCGTCGATCAGGGCCTGGCGGCGTTCGTCGTAGCGGGCGCGCAGGGCCGGGCGGGTGGGGGGATTGGTGGCGGACATGGTGCGGCCCTACTCTTGCAAAAACCGAGGGAGCGCTCGAAAACCGATTGGACCCTCGGTATTATGCGCGAATGAACTTCGACCTCTCCGACGAGCAGCGGCTGCTGCGCGACACTGTCCGTGACTTCGCCCGCGCCGAGATCGCCCCGGTGGCCGCGGAGCTCGACCGCACCAAGTCCTTCCCCTACGAGATCGTCGAGAAGCTCGGCGGCCTCGGGCTGATGGGGATCCCCTTCCCGCAGGAGTACGGCGGCGGCGGCGCCGACACGCTCTCCTACGCGCTGGCGGTGGAGGAGCTGGCCCGCGTCGACTCCTCGGTCTGCATCACGATGGCCGCCCACACCTCGCTCGGCACGATGCCGATCTATCTGTGGGGGACGGCGGAGCAGAAAGAGGAGTGGCTGCCGCGGCTCTGCACCGGGGAGCGGCTGGCGTCCTTCGGCCTGACCGAGCCCGAGGCGGGCTCCGACGCCGGCAACGTCCACACCCACGCGAAGTTGGCCGACGGGGAGTGGGTCGTCGACGGCGCCAAGCAGTTCATCACCAACGCGGGGACCGACATCTCCGGCTGCGTGACGATCACCGCGGTGACCGGCGAGGCCGACGGCCGCAAGGAGATCTCCAACATCATCGTGCCGAAGGGGACGCCGGGCTACGAGATCGGCGAGGCCTACCGGAAGATGGGCTGGAACGCCTCGGACACGCGGCCGCTCGCCTTCGACGACTGCAAGGTCCCGGAGGGGAACCTGCTCGGCCGCCGCGGCGAGGGGTTCAAGAACTTCCTCCACATCCTCGACGGCGGGCGGATCGGCGTCGCCGCGATGGGCGTGGGACTGGCCCAGGGCGCGCTCGACGAGGCCATCGCCTACGCCAAAGAGCGCCGGGCGTTCGGCAAGGCGATCTCCAAATACCAGTCGATCCAGGCGAAGATCGCCGACCTCTCGGCGCAGATCGAGGCGGCGCGGCTGCTCACCTATAAGGCGGCGCTGCAGAAAGACGCGAAGGAATCGTTCACGCTCACCGCCGCGCAGGCGAAGCTGATCACCGGCCGGCTCGCGGTGCGGGCGACCGAGGAGGCGGTGCAGATCCACGGCGGCTACGGCTTCATCGAGGAGTATCCGGTCTGCCGCTTCTACCGCGACGCGAAGATCCTCACGATCGGCGAGGGCACCGACGAGGTCCAGCAGATGGTGATCGCGCGGCAGCTGGGCTGCTGATGGTCGAAGCGGTGAAGATCCGCGAGGTCGGCCCGCGCGACGGCTTCCAGAACGAGCCCGAGCGGATCGCGACCGACGACAAGGTCCGCCTGATCGAGATGCTGGCGGCGACCGGCGTGCGCCGGCTCGAGGTGACGAGCTTCGTCCGCCCGGACGTGATCCCGCAGCTGGCCGACGCCGAGGAGGTGCTGGAGCGGGCCCGGATCCCGGAGGAGGTCGCGGTCTCGGTCCTCGTCCCGAACGAGCGCGGGCTGGAGACGGCGCTGCGGCACCGGGACAAGATCGACGAGGTCAACGTCTTCCTGTCGGCGTCGGAGTCCCATAACCGGCACAACGTGAACCGCTCGATTGCCGAGTCGCTGGCCGGGGTGGAGAAGGTGCTGGGACGGGCGACCGCCGAGGGGCTGCGCTGCGAGGGCGTGATCTCGACCAGCTTCGGCTGTCCCTACGAGGGCGACGTCGACCCGGCGCGGGTCTTCGAGATCGCGGGACGGTTGCGCGACGCGGGCGCGGTCGAGGTCGGCTTCGGCGACACCACCGGGATGGCGAACCCGTTCCAGGTGCGCGAGTTCTTCTCGCGTGCCCAGGAGGAGTTGCCGGGCGTGGAACTTACGGCGCACTTCCACAACACCCGGGGACAGGGCCTCGCCAACGTGCTCGCCGCGCTGGAGGCGGGGGTCGACTCCTTCGAGTCGAGCTTCGGCGAGCTCGGTGGCTGCCCGGTGCCGCCCGGGGCGACCGGCAACATCGCCACCGAGGACCTCGTCTCGATGCTGGACGAGATGGGGATCGCGACCGGCATCGACCTCGGCAAGCTGATCGCCGCGGCGCGCGAGGCGCAGGCCGTGCTCGGGCGGCCGCTCGGGTCCCACACGATCGTCGCCGGGCCGGTCGACCACCACCCGGGCGCTGTTCCTTTTGGTCCTCAGGGGACCAAAAGGAACAGCTGAAGCGGGCGGCGGGCCATGTTCGAGCGCGTCCTGATCGCCAACCGCGGCGAGATCGCCGTGCGGATCGAGCGCACGCTGGCGCGGCTCGGGGTCGAGTCGGTGGCGATCTTCAGCGACGCCGACGCGGGGGCGCCGCACGTCCGCGCCGCCGATCGCGCGGTGCACGTCGGGCCGACGCCGGCGCGCGAGTCCTACCTCTCGGTCGAGCGCGTGGTCGACGCGGCGGTGCGCAGCGGCGCCGACGCCGTCCACCCCGGGTACGGCTTCCTCTCCGAGCGCCCCGACTTCGCCGCCGCCTGCGCCGCGGCGGGGCTCGTCTTCGTCGGGCCGGGGCCGGAGGCGATGGCGCTGCTCGGCGACAAGGGCCGCGCGCGGGCGGTCGCCGACGAGGCGGGGATGCCGACGCTGCCGGGCTGGAGCGGGGAGGAGCGCACCGACGCGGAGATCGCCGAAGCGGTGGGCGAGGGTGATCTGCCGCTGCTGGTGAAGGCGGCGGCGGGCGGCGGCGGCAAGGGCATGCGGCTGGTGACGCGGCGCGAGGACCTGGCCGAGGCGCTGGGCGCGGCGCGGCGCGAGGCGGCGGCGGCCTTCGGCGACGAGCGGCTGCTGATCGAACGCTTCGTCGAGCCGTCGCGGCACCTCGAGGTGCAGGTGATCGCCGACGCGCACGGCAACGCGATCCACCTCGGCGAGCGCGAGTGCAGCCTGCAGCGGCGCCACCAGAAGGTGATCGAGGAGTCCCCGTCGCCGGTGGTGAGCGCGGAGCTGCGCGCCGCGATGGGGGAGGCGGCGGTGTCGCTTGCCCGCCACGCCGGCTACGTGAACGCGGGGACGGTGGAGCTGATCGCCGAGCGCGACGACCCGACGCGCTTCTGGTTCCTCGAGGTCAACACGCGCCTGCAGGTGGAGCACCCGGTCACCGAGGCGGTCACCGGCCTCGACCTGGTCGAGCTGCAACTGCGGGTGGCGGCGGGCGAGCCGCTGCCGCTGGCGCAGGCCGACGTCGAGCGGCGCGGCTGGGCGGTCGAGGCGCGGGTGTACGCGGAGGACCCGGCGAGCGGCTTCCTGCCCTCCAGCGGCGCGGTCGTCGCCTACCGCGAGCCCGCCGGCGTGCGGGTCGACAGCGGGATCGAGCGCGGCTCGGTGGTCGGCACCGACTACGACCCGATGCTGGCCAAGGTGGTCGCCGCGGGCGACGACCGCGACGAGGCGCTGGCGCGGCTGCGCCGGGCGCTCGGCGAGCTGGCCGTCGTCGGCCCGACCACGAACGTCGCCTACCTGCGCGCCCTGCTGGCCCGGCCCGAGGTGAGCGCGGGGGACATCGACACGGGCCTGATCGAGCGCCTCGGCGACGAGGTGGCGGCACCGGTCGCGGGCCCGGAGTCGGCGGCGCTGGCGCTGGTGGCGATGCTCGGGGTGCCGGAGGAGGACGACGTGTGGTCCGGGCGCAGCGGGTGGCGGATGCAGGGCAACGCCTGGACGCGACGGACCTTGGAAGGACCTGCGGGGTCCGTCGAGGTCGCGGTGCGAGCGATGCCTCCCTCGATCGCGAACGCACGGGCAGCTAGGTCCGCGATCGAGGGAGGCACCGCGACGGGCGCAGGCGCCTGGGACTGGAAGGTCGGCGACGAGTCCGGAACCCTCACCTATGACGGCACACTTTTTGGAGCCACCCCCGCCGACGGGCCGAAAACCGGACAGATAGGCAGGTTTTCGGCCCGTCGGCGGGGGGTCTCGGTGGTTCGGGACGGGGACGCGGTTTGGGTTGTGGACCCGGACGTGGGACCGGTGCGTTTTGCGCCGCTCGCGGGCGACGCGGACGCGGGTGGCCACGGCGAGGCTTCGCTGGAGGCGCCGATGCCGGGGACCGTCGTCCAGCTGCGGGTCGAGCCGGGGGCGACGGTGAGCGCGGGCGAGACGCTGGTCGTCCTCGAGTCGATGAAGATGGAGATCTCGATCACGGCCCCGCGCGACGGGGCCGTCGCCGAGGTCCTCGTCGCCCCCGGCGACCAGGTCGACCGCGGCGCGGTCCTGGTCGAGCTGGCCGAGGAGGAACCCTTAGACCTTGGTAGCCCTGTGGGCGACCAAGGTCTAAGGGTTGCGGCCGGCGAGGGGAAGAGCACGTGAGTCGCGTGCTGAGGAGCGCCGCCGACCCGGGGAGCGCCGAGTTCGGGCGCAACGAGGCCGAGCATCGGCGGCTCGTCGACGAGCTCCGCGAGCGCCTCGCGCGTGCCGCGGCCGGCGGTGGCGAGCGCGCCCGCGAGCGGCACGTGTCGCGCGGGAAGCTCCTGCCCCGCGAGCGCGTCGACCGGCTGCTCGACCCCGGCAGTCCCTTCCTCGAGCTCGCCCCGCTCGCCGCCGAGGACCTCTACGACGGTGCTGCCCCCGGGGCCGGGATGATCGCCGGCGTCGGCCGGGTCGAAGGCCGGGAGGTCGTGGTCGCCGCCAACGACGCGACCGTCAAAGGCGGCACCTACTACCCGATGACCGTGAAGAAGCACCTGCGGGCGCAGGAGGTGGCGCTGCAGAATCGGCTGCCCTGCCTGTACCTGGTCGACTCGGGCGGCGCCTTCCTGCCGATGCAGGACGAAGTGTTCCCGGATCGGGAGCACTTCGGGCGCATCTTCTTCAACCAGGCGACGATGTCGGCACAGGGGATCCCGCAGCTGGCCGCGGTGATGGGCTCGTGCACGGCGGGCGGCGCCTACGTGCCGGCGATGAGCGACGAGACCATCATCGTCCGGGACCAAGGCACGATCTTCCTCGGCGGCCCGCCGCTGGTGAAGGCGGCGACCGGGCAGGAGGTGACGGCGGAGGAGCTCGGCGGCGGGGTCCTCCACGCGCGCACCTCCGGCGTCGTCGACCACCTTGCCGCCGACGACGCCGACGCGTTGCGCATCCTGCGTTCCATCGTCGCGACGCTGCCGCCGGCGGGCCGTGCCTGGGAGCGCCGCCCGGTGGCGGAGCCCGCGGTCGACCCCGCCTCGCTCTACGGCGCCGTCCCCCCGGACAGCCGCACCCCCTATGACCCCCGCGAGGTCATCGCCCGCGTCGTCGACGGCAGCCTCTTCCACGAGTTCAAGGCCGAATACGGGACGACGCTCGTCTGCGGCTTCGCCCATATATATGGACACCCGGTCGGGGTCCTCGCCAACCAGGGCATCTTGTTCTCCGACAGCGCGCTGAAGGCGGCCCACTTCGTGGAGCTCTGCGACCAGCGCGGCGTCCCGCTGCTCTTCCTGCAGAACATCAGCGGCTTCATGGTCGGGCCCGAGTACGAGGCGGGCGGCATCGCCCGCGACGGGGCCAAGATGGTGGCGGCCGTCTCCACCGCGCGGGTGCCGAAGCTGACCGTCATCGTCGGCGGCTCCTTCGGCGCGGGCAACTACGGGATGTGCGGGCGCGCGTACTCGCCGCGCTTCCTGTGGATGTGGCCGAACGCGCGCATCTCCGTCATGGGAGGCGAGCAGGCGGCGACGGTGATGCGGGAGGTCGGCCAGGCCGAGCTCGGCGACGAGCTGCGCGAGCAGTACGAGCGGCAGGGGAGCCCGTATTACTCGACCGCGCGCCTCTGGGACGACGGCGTGATCGACCCGCTCGACACCCGCACGGTGCTCGGCCTCGCCCTCGGCGCCTGCGCCAACGCACCGCTCGCCGGACGAGACGCCCCTGTCTACCGGATGTAGGTAAGGATGGGCGCCGTGCCGGAGATCCTCTGGAAGCCCAGCGCCGCCGCGGTCGAGGCCTCGAACCTCACCGCCTACATCGACTGGCTACGCGCCGAGCGCGGGGTGGACGTCGTCACCTACGGTGGGCTCTGGCAGTGGTCGGTCGACGAGCTGGAGGAGTTCTGGAACTCGATCTTCGACTACTTCCGCGTCTCCTACGACGGGGAGCGGGGCGCCGCCTTGGCCTCGCCGGAGATGCCCGGCGCGGAGTGGTTCCCCGGCGTGCGCCTGAACTGGGCCGAGCGCGCCTTCGCCGGCAAGGCCGACGAGGAGCCGGCGATCCTCCACGCCTCCGAGCTGCGCGAGCTCTCCGAGGTCACCTGGGGGGAGCTGCGTGGGAAGGTCGCCGCCTGCGCCGCCGGCCTGCGGTCGCTCGGCGTCGAGAAGGGCGACCGGGTCGTCGCCTACCTGCCGAACGTCGCCGAGGCGGCGGTCGCCTTCCTCGCGACGGCGTCGATCGGCGCGATCTGGTCGAGCGCGTCGCCGGACTTCGGCGCCGGCTCCCTGATCGACCGCTTCGCCCAGATCGAGCCGAAGGTGCTGATCGCGGTCGACGGCTACCGCTACGGCGGCAAGGACTTCGACCGCACCCCGGTGGTGCGGCGGCTGCAGGAGGCGATGCCCTCGTTGGAGCACACGGTGCTCGTCCCCTACCTGGACCCCGAGGCCACCGCCGACTCCGGTGCCGCGACCCTGGAGCGCGTCACGCCCTGGGACGACCTGCTGGCCCGCGGCTCCGGCGCCGAGCTCACCTTCGAGCGCGTCCCCTTCGACCACCCCCTCTGGGTCCTCTACTCCTCGGGCACCACCGGCCTGCCGAAGGCGATCGTCCAGGGCCAGGGCGGCATCCTCCTCGAGCAGCTGAAGAAGATGCACCTCCACACCGACGCGAAGCCCGGCGACCGCCTCTTCTGGTTCACCACCACCGGCTGGATGATGTGGAACTTCCTGATGTCGGGGCTCCTCACCGAGGCCGCGATCGTCCTCTACGACGGCAACCCCGGCCACCCCGACATGGGGGTCCTCTGGGACCTCGCCGAGGAGGCGGGGGTCACCATGTTCGGCACCTCCGCCGCCTACATCTCGGCCTGCATGAAGGCGGGCGAGGAGCCCGGCGCCGGGCGCGACCTCTCCCGCCTGCGCTCGGTCGGCTCCACCGGCAGCCCGCTGGCGCCCGAGGGCTTCGACTGGATCTACGAGCACGTCGGTGAGGACACCTGGCTCTTCTCGACCTCCGGCGGGACCGACCTCTGCACCGCCTTCGTCGGCGGCGTCCCCACCTTGCCGGTCTACCGGGGCGAGCTGCAGGCCCGCTCCCTGGGGGCGAGCGTCGAGGCGTGGGACCCCGAGGGCCGTCCCCTGATCGGCGAGGTGGGGGAGCTGGTGATCACCGAGCCGATGCCCTCGATGCCCCTCTTCCTCTGGGGCGACGAGGACGGCTCGCGCTACCGCGAGTCCTACTTCGAGATGTTCCCCGGCACCTGGCGCCACGGCGACTGGATCGAGATCACCGAGCGCGGCACCGCGATCATCCACGGCCGCTCGGATTCGACGATCAACCGGGGCGGCATCCGCATCGGCACCGCCGAGATCTACCGCGCCGTGCTCGAGTCCGACGACGTGGTGGACGCCCTGGTCGTCGACATCCCGAAGGAGGGCACCGACGGCGTGATCGAGCTCTTCGTCGTCCTCCGCGAGGGCGCCGAGCTGACCGACGACCTCCGCAAGGCCCTGGCCCGATCGATCCGTGAGCGCTGCTCCCCCCGCCACGTCCCCGACGAAGTCCGCGCCGTCGCCGCCGTCCCCCGCACCCTCTCGGGCAAGGTGGTCGAGGTCCCGGTCAAGCGCATCCTGATGGGCGCCGACCCGGAGAAGGTCGTGAGCCGCGACAGCCTCGTCAACCCCGAGGCGCTCGACTGGTTCGTCAGGCTGGCGGCCGACCCGGAGTAGTCACCCAGAGTCGTCGATCCGCCAGGTGGTTCCCTGCAGGCTGGCGCCCCGGGAGGGACGGGGCCCCGCAAGCTGTCGCCCGGTAGGGACCCGCCCCTCTCGCCACGGCCCGGGCA
>CALCIA010000208.1 GCA_937907435.1 uncultured Actinomycetes bacterium | reverse complement strand
TCCCGGCATCTCTGTGACGACGTCTGACTCCCGTCACGGATCCGTGCCACTCCCGTCGCACTCCCGTGACGCTCCCGCGCGCCTTCCTCCACACCTTCCGCACACCCGCCCCTCTCGCCACGGCCACAGCCTGCCCGGGCCGTGGCGAGAGGGGCGGGTCCCTAACCGGGCGACAGCTTGCGAGGCCCCGCCCCTTCCCCGGGCGACAGCTTGCGGGTCCCCATCCCTTCCAGGCGCCAGCCCCCGCCCTGACCCTCTCGCAGCCGCCCTACCCCCCGAAGATCATCAGCGTCGACGTCCCCGTCGCGAGCAATTTGCCGGTGTCCGCGGCGGTGAGGCGGGCGTCGGCGGTCGCCTGGCGGCGGCCGCGGTGGACGACGGTGCCCTCGCAGAGGATGCGGCCGGTGTCGCGGCTGATCGGTCGCAGGTACTTGACCTCGAGGCCGAGCGAGGTGTAGCCGACACCGGCGGGCAGCGTGGTGTGGACGGCGCAGCCCAGGGCCGAGTCGAGGATCGTTGCCGCGTAGCCGCCGTGGACGACCCCGATCGGGTTGTAGTGCTCCTCCCCCGGTTCGCCGGCGAAGACGGCGCGGCCATCATCGAGCTCGACCACCTCCATGTTCATGGTGATCGAGATCGGCGGGCGGCCCAGTTCGCCGGCGATCACCGCCCGCAGGTAGTCGAGCCCCGCCATCTCCGCCCCGGCGGCGGCGGTCGCCACCGGATCCGACCACTCCAGGGTCCGCGAGCGGGTCGCGGACTCGGCGGTGCTCACCGGCGGCCCCGGCGGGTCGGCGCCCCCGAGCCCGCGCGGCGCGGCTCGCCGCCGCGGTAGTTCAGGTCGGCGGTGATCTCGTCCTGGCTGATCGCGATCCGCGGGGTGTGCGGTCGCCGATGCTTCTGCCTGTTGGTCGTAAACCTCATGTCGCCTCCGTTCAGCTGTTCCTTTTGTGCCTCATAGGCGCATAAGGAACAGCCCAGCGCTGTTGGTTTCGTCATGCAACCTGCATGGGTCCCGACCCTAACCGACTCGGTTTTGTGATGCAACCGTTGTGTGAGAAGATCACATCCGTGCTTCGCAACGACTATCCGGGCCAGGCCTGCTCGCTCGCCAAGTCACTCGAGGCGATCGGCGAGCGCTGGTCCCTGCTGATCGTCCGCGACGTGATGAACGGCAACCGCCGCTTCTCCGGCATCCAGGAGTCCCTCGGCATCGCCCGCAACGTCCTCTCGGCCCGCCTCCAGCGCCTGATCGACGAGGACATCCTCGAGCGCCGCGCCTACCAGGAAAGCCCGCCCCGCCACGAATACTTCCTCACCGAGAAGGGCCTCGACCTCTGGCCCGCCCTGATGGCTTTGATGCACTGGGGCGACCGTTACACCCCCGGCCCCGAAGGCCCGCCGGTCGTCGTCGTCCACAAGGGCTGCGGCGGCACCGTCTCCGACCGCGGCATCTGCGAATCCTGCGGCCAGGTCCTCACCGCCCACGACGCCAGGGCGACCCCCGGCCCCGGCGCGGCCGCCTACGCGGACCTCCCCTACTCGCCCTTCGCCGCCCGCCGCTAGTTGCCACCGTGTCGAGCCCGCCATTCGCGGTGCAATCGATCGATCGTCACGTACTCCTCGACCATCAACTGATCCTTCGTACGGTCGACCGTCCGCTTCATGCCGATCAGGTGATTCAGCGAGGCGACCCGGACGGGGATACCACCGACCTCTTGGACTTCCGCGTGCGCTCGGAGTTCCTCGTAGCTGCGAATGCCGTCGACGTGGCCAAGGATGTCGAATGGGCCGTAGTCGGTGAAGAAAGTGAAGTTCATCCCGGTTTCCAGGGTCTTGGCGTCGATCTGAAATGGAAGATCGTCGGGCGCGCCGCGCAACGTGACTCCGATATCTCGTAGCGCAGCCGCCATCCGCTCCAGATTCCTGGGGTCGCGCGCATAGGCGATATCGAGGTCGTAGGTCGGGTAGGCCGAGCCGTGCGCGAGACCCGCAACGCCGCCGATCACAACAAACTCGACCTCCCTGCGGTCGAGGGCGTCCAAGAGAGGGCCAGCTTCGAGGATAGGTCTGTCGCCGCGTCGATCCACGACCTCCCAAGGCACCGGGCCGTCGCGATTCACCCCCCCTCTTTCGACTATTTGCCGCTGAGTGCGGAGAACTTGATCGGCCCAGTCCAAACCGCGCTCGATTCGCGCCGAAGGCGTGAGGTCGAAGTTCCCTTCATTCAGGGTCATGTCGACCCCGGTATCGCGCGCCCCAACGTCGAGTAATAGGTCGGCGCTCAGCAATCGCATCAGTTCCCGGAGCGTTTCGAACGACGGCGAGACCTTGCCTGACTCGATCCGTGAGATCGCCGACTGCGTCGTGTTGGCGCGGATTGCCAACTGCCCCTGGGAGATCCCATATGCGGTCCGGACCTCCCGAAGAAGCTCGCCGGCGGGCTTCTTTGGCCTGGTCACGGTCGCGAACGGTCCCATCAGCGACCTATAGCTTATACGCGATAATCGCTTATTCGCTATACCGATCTACGCGCTAGCTTGTCCTCGCACGGGCGAGCTATTCAGAGGGAGGAGCGGAGATGGCGACTGCGGCGGGGATCGAGGTGCGGGACAAGGTCTTCATCGGCGGCAAGTGGGTCGAGCCGGCGGGAGCCGATCCGCTGGCGGTGATCAACTCGGCGACCGAGGAGACGATCGCGACGATTCCCGGCTGCACGCCGGTCGAGGTCGACCATGCGGTCGAGGCGGCGCGGGCGGCGTTCGACGGGTGGGCGACGACGCCGCGGGCGGAGCGGGCCGAGGCGCTGGCGGCGATCGCCGCCGGGCTCGGCGAGCGCGCCGAGGAGCTCACCGACACGATCACCGCGGAGCTGGGGATGCCGCGCAAGCTCACCCAGATGATCCAGGTCGGCCTCGGGATCAACCACTTCGCGGCGATGCCGGGGGCGCTCGAGGAGGTGCGGTGGGAAGAGGAGGTCGGCAACTCGCGGGTGCTGCGCGAGGCGGCCGGCGTGGTCGGCGCGATCACCCCCTGGAACTATCCGCTGAACCAGATCGGCGCCAAGGTCGCCCCCGCCCTCGCGGCGGGGTGCACGGTGGTGCTGAAGCCGAGCGAGGTGGTGCCGCTGAACGCCTTCATCCTCGCCGAGGTGATCGAGTCGGTCGGCCTGCCGCCCGGCGTCTTCAACCTCGTCACCGGGATCGGGCCGGTCGTCGGCGAGGCGATCGCCGCGCACCCGAGCGTCGACCTCGTCTCCTTCACCGGCTCGACCCGCGCCGGCAGGCGCGTCTCCGAGCTCGCCGCGGCGACGGTGAAGCCGGTCGCGATGGAGCTCGGCGGCAAGTCGCCGAACGTCCTGCTGGACGACGCCGACTTCGCCCGCGCCGTCCCCGACGGGGTCGCCAAGTGCTTCCTCAACTCGGGCCAGACGTGCAGCGCGCTGACCCGGATGCTGGTCCCGCGCGAGCGGCTCGCCGAGGTCGAGGAGCTGGCGACGGCGGCGGCCGAGGGCTTCACGCCGGGCGACCCGCTCGATCCCGGGACGCGGCTCGGCCCGCTCGTCTCCGCCCACCAGCGCGAGCGCGTCCGCGGCTACATCGCCGCGGGCGAGGCCGAGGGCGCGAAGCTCCTCACCGGCGGCGCCGAGCCGCCGGAGGGGCTGACCCGCGGTTACTTCGTCCGCCCCACCGTCTTCTCCGAGGTGACGCCCGAGATGACGATCGCGCGCGAGGAGATCTTCGGCCCGGTCCTCGTGATCATGCCGTTCGATGACGAGGACGACGCGGTGCGGATCGCCAACTCGACCGAGTACGGGCTTGCGGGCGGCGTCTGGGCCGACGACCAGGAGCGGGCCGTCGCGGTGGCGAGGCGCCTGCGCACCGGCCAGATCGAGATCAACGGCGGCGCCTTCAACCCGGCCGCGCCGTTCGGCGGCTACGGCCAGTCCGGTCACGGCCGCGAGAACGGCCGCTTCGGCCTCGAGGAGATGCTGCAGCTGAAGAGCCTGCAGCTGTAGCCGTCGCCCAGCTGTTCCTTTTGCCGGACAGGTCGGCAAAAGGAACAGCCAGCGGAGCTGGCCCTAGCCAGCTGTTCCTTTTGGACGCCAGGAGTCCATAAAGAACAGCGGAACGAGTCAGGCCGGGAGGGTGAAGCGGACCCGCGTGCCCGGGTGGGCGTCTTCGAGCCAGATGCGGCCGCCGTGGGCCTCGACGATCGCGCGGGAGATCGCCAGGCCGAGGCCGGCACCGTCCTCGCCGCGGGCGGAGTCGCCGCGGTAGAAGGCCTCGAAGACGCGCTCGCCCTCGGCCGCGGGGATGCCCTCGCCGGAGTCGGCGACCTCGACCTCCACCCCGCCGGGCCCGCCCCTCGCCCGCACCGTGACGCTGCCATCGGCGGGGGTGTGACGGATCGCGTTCTGGATCAGGTTGAAGAGGACGCGCTGGACCTTCTCCGCGTCGGCCTCCGCGACCACCTTCTCGGCGGGAAGCTCGGCGGCGAGGTGGACTCCGCGCTCCTCGGCGGAGGCGCGGAAGGCGGCGACGGTGTCCCCGATCAGGTCGCCGAGCTCGACCTGGCGCATCGTCCAGGAGATGTCGCCGGCCTCGATCCGGGAGAGCTCGAAGAGGTCGTCGATGAGGTCGCTGAGGACGGCGACGTGGGTGCGGATCTCCCCGAGGTAGCGGTCGCGGTCCTCGCCCGCGACGCCGTCGTCGATCGCCTCGACCAGCAGGCGCAGCGAGGCCAGCGGCGTGCGCAGGTCGTGCGAGGCGGCGGCGACGAGGCCGCGGCGCGCCTCCTCGACCTGCCGGCGCATCCGCTCTTCCATCGACTGGCGCACGGCGAGGCCGGCGGCGACCGCGGCCGCCATCACGGCGGCCAGCACCAGCAGGACCTGCGTGAACCCCATCTGGTTGGGGATCGCAACCGCGGCGGCGCCCGCCAGGAAGGCCGCAAGCGCGATCAGCGCGGCGCGCCACTGGCCACGGCTCATCGCCGGGAACCCGCGGTTCATGGCCGGAACCGGTAGCCGACGCCCCACACCGTCTCGATGAAGCGCGGTTCGGCGGGGTCGTCGCCGAGCTTGGCGCGCAGGCGGCGGACGTGGACGGTGACGGTCGAGGTGTCGTCGAACCACGGCTCCATCCAGACCGCCTCCATCAGCTGGTCGCGCGAGAAGACGCGGCCGGGGTTGGCGGCGAAGAAGGCGAGCAGGTCGAACTCGCGCATGGTGAGCATCACCTCCTCGCCGTCGAGGAACACGCGGCGCGAGGCAGGCTCGACCCGCAGCGCTCCGTGGACGATCGGCGGCATCTCCTCAGTGGCGACGGGCGGCGCGGTGCGGCGCAGGACCGCCTCGACCCGGGCGACCAGCTCCGCCGGCGAGAAGGGCTTGACGACGTAGTCGTCGGCCCCGTTGCGCAGGCCGACGAGGCGGTCGGACTCCTCGCCGCGCGCGGTCAGCAGGATCACCGCGATCGGCGGGCCCGGCCGCTCCTGCAGCCGTTCCATCACTTCGATGCCGTCGATCCCCGGCAGCATCACGTCGAGCACGACAAGGTCGGGACGGTGCTCGGTGGCGAGGTCGAGCGCCTTGTAGCCGTCGGGCGCGGTGTAGGTCTCGAATCCCGCCCGCTCCATATAACGGCCGACGATCTCGACGATCGTCGGCTCGTCGTCGACGACGAGCACCGTGGCGGTCTTCTCCGACGGGTCGGGCGGCGGCTTAGCCGAAGGTGAAGGCATAGCCCTGCACGCCGGCTTCCGGGACGAGTTCGAGCACGTGATGTTCCACTTTCGGCAGTTCGACCAGGTTGTAGAGACGCTGGCTCGTGACCTTGACGTAGCCATTGTGGACGTCGGAGCCGTCGTCGGCAGCGGCGATCGGCCTGCCGTCGAGCATCACCTTCACCCGGCGCGGCTTCCCCGGCGAGCCGAGCACGAGGTAGACGCGGCGGGCGCCGAAGTTGAGGTCGAGGCGGGCGCCCTTCCCGGCCGTCACCGGTTGCTCGCCGATCGTCCATTCGCCGCCGTAGGAGAGTTCGTTTTCGCCGGGCTTTTGCAGCGTGAAGGTCTGGCGGCCGGGTTCGATCAGGCCGTTGGTGAAGTTCCCCGCGCGCTCGGCGCCAAGATAGGACTCGGGGGTCGTCACCCCAGGTTCGGCCGCCATGCCGTGGGCGTCGGCGCGCGCCTTGCCGGGGTCGTGCCCGGCTTCCGCCAGAAGCTCACGGATCACCGCTTCTTTCTCGCCGTATTCGCCCTCGCCGAAGTGGGCGTAACGCACCTCGCCCTTGGCGTCGACGAAGTACTCGGCGGGCCAGTAGAGGTTGCCGTAGGCGTTCCAGGTGCCCATTTCGTTGTCCTGGACGACCGGATATTCGATGCCGTCGGTCTTGATCGCTGCTTCGACGTTGGCGGGTTCGCGCTCGAACGGGAACTCCGGGGTGTGGACGCCGACGATCACCAGGCCGTCCTTCGCGTAGCGCTTGTTCCAGGCGTTCAGGTAGGGCAGCGTGCGGATGCAGTTGATGCAGCTGTAGGTCCAGAAGTCGATGAGGACGACCTTGCCGCGCAGCCCGTTCATCGTCAGCGGCTCCCCGCCGGGGGTGTTGAACCAGTCCTGGGTGTCGGTGAATTCGGGTGCCGGGCCGATGTCGTTCAGCGGAACCGTCGCTTCCTGCTTGGCGGCGAGCCGCGCTTCGCCGACTTCGCCGAGCGGTTCCTGGCCGCGCTGCGCCCGCGCCTTTTCGATCTCCCGTTCCCCTTCGGCTTCCGCCGCCTTCAGGCCGAGCCCGCCGTGGCCGCCGTGGCCGCGGATTTCGGCAAGCGCGATCTGGGCGGAGTGGCTCTTTTCGATCCCTTCCGCCGGGTTGGTCAGCCAGGAGGGGAGGCTCGCGGTGACGTTCGACTGGAACTTCGTGTCGTATCCCTGCCACATCGCGAACGCGACCAGCACCATCACCCCGCCCATCGCCATCTGAAAGGCGCCGCTGCGCCGGGCGAGCGGCGCGGCGAGCTTGCGGCCGCCGATCATCAGCAGGTAGAGGACGAGGGCGGAACCGAACGCGTAGGCGACGACGACCGCGAGCCGGCCGGCGTTGAAGGGCTGCGAGGCCGACGCGGTGAGGACGGCGGCGAGGATCGGGCCGGCGCAGGGCGCGTAGAGGACGCCGAGGCTCAGGCCGAGGCCGACGCCGCCCCAGAAGCCGTCGCCCTCGGCCTTGACGCCGACGCGGCCCGCGAAGCGCGAGCCGAAGGCCTCGACCCGGGCCGCCAGCGGCGGGACCAGGAGGACGATGCCGAAGCCGAAGAGGACGACGATCGCGACGTTGCGCAGCAGGTCGTTCGGCAGGCCAAGCGCGTCGATCACGTAGACGAGCGCGAAGAGCACAAAGGTGAAGGAGACGACCAGCCCGGCGACGACGCCGAGCGGCCTGCGCCGCCCGCCGGTCGCTCCCGCCGAGAGCGCGACCGGCAAGACCGGCACCACGCAGGGCGACACCGCGGTGGCGGCGCCGGCGACGAAGCCGAAGAGGATCAAGAGCGCCATGCGTCAGAAAGCCTTCCAAGAAGACCTTACGAATCCGTGACCCCCGTGGCTCTATTCGGACCCACGTCCCGTCTGGCGAGGGCCGGGGCCAGCGTCGCCAGGAGTAGCGAGGGAGCCTGCGGACGCAGGTGACCGACGCCACGACGCGCCCCCCGGCCCCGCCAGACGGGACGTGGCTAGCTGCGCGGTGGGATCGAGGTGATCGCGCCGTCGGCCTGGTCAGCGATGGCGGCGGCGCGGCCGCCCTCCTCACCGAGGCCGAAGTGATCGCAGATCGTCAGCTCGTGCTCGCGCAGCAGCGGCCGGGTCGGGTCGACGACCGGGGCGCCGCGGAGGCGGGACTCCTCGATCGCCGCCCAGACCCCCACCCCGGCGGCGCCGGCGCAGAAATCGACCGGCACCGCGACGACGCGCGCGCCGCGTTCCCGCCGGCCGCTCCCGGCAAGCTTCGCGACCAGCCAGGAGGGTTCGTGGGAGGTCGAGTCGATGTAGACGCTCTGCACCTCGCCGATGTCGCCGCCCTCGCGGTCGGCCAACGGGCCGCCGACCCAGCCGATCGCCTCGCCGAGCGGCACGGTCGGGGCGGGGCTCTCAGTCATCGGTCTGGCGCTCCAGGATCTGGCCCGCCGCGGTCGCCGGATCGACTTCGCGCCGCACCACCTGCTCGAGCAGCTCCGCCGTCCCGGCGTCCTCCGCCGCCCACACCTCGAGCCGCCGCCGCATCCGCGAGGTCGCGATCCCGATCACCTCGCTGCGCAGGTTGCGGGCGCGTCGCTCGGCCAGCATCCCCCGCTCCTCGATGAACGCGCGGTGCTCGTCGATTTTCTGCGCCAGCTCCTCGATGCCGGCGCCGGTCACGGCTTCGGTGCGCAGGACCGGCACCCGCCAGTTGCCTTTTTCGTGCGACAGGGCCAGCGCGCCGCGCACCTCGCGCACCATCGTGTCGGTCATCGGGTGGTCGGCCTTGTTGACGACGATCACGTCGGGGATCTCCATCACGCCCGCCTTGAGGGCCTGGATCGAGTCGCCGGAGCCTGGCATCAGCGCGAGGATGATCGTGTCGGCGTGGTCGACGATGTCGATCTCCGCCTGGCCGACGCCGACGGTCTCGATCAGCACGTCGTCTTTGCCCGCCGCGTCCATCACCAGCGCCACCTGGAGGGCCGCCTCCGAGAGGCCGCCGAGGGCGCCGCGCGAGGCCATCGAGCGGATGAAGACGCCGGGGTCCAGGAAGTGGTCGGAGAGCCGGATCCGGTCGCCGAGCAGGGCGCCGCGGGTGAACGGGCTCGAGGGGTCGATCGAGAGCACCGCGACCTCGCGATCGGCTTTGCGGATCTCCGCCGTCAGCGCGCCGATCAGCGTCGACTTCCCGACTCCGGGCGGCCCGGTGAAGCCGAGGATCCGCGCCTTGCCGGTCCGCGGATACACCTCGCGGACGAGGTCCCAGCCCGCCGGGTCGTCGGACTCGATCAGCGTGATCGCCCGCGCCAGGGCGCGCTTGTCCCCCGCGACGAGGCGCTCGGCGAGGGGGGCGTCTTTGGCGACGTCGGGCACGGGGTGGCCAGTCTAGTGCTGTGTCCGGTGTCACCCGACGCCGCACTAGAGTTGCCCCGCGTGCTCCGCTTCCTCGCCCGCAACC
This sequence comes from uncultured Actinomycetes bacterium, assembly GCA_937907435.1. GTDB lineage: Bacteria > Actinomycetota > Thermoleophilia > Solirubrobacterales > 70-9 > VAYN01. The sequence goes on along the minus strand of CALCIA010000208.1, from coordinate 790 downwards.
GCATGCTCAACTGGCGCTACGGACGGCTCGCCTGGCGCTACGCCTGGCGGCGCGGGCTGACCTCGGCCGGGCGCCGCTGGCGCACGCACGGCTTCGTCTTCTTCGGCCGCGGCCTCGAAATCGAGATCGGCGAGCGCGGGCGGGTCGACTTCGGCCGCTTCGTCTGGATCGGCGACCGGACCAAGGTGCGCTGCCACGAGGGGCTGGTGGAGATCGGCGAGAAATCGGTCCTCGGGCAGGAATGCACGATCACCGCCTACCAGCACATCCGGATCGGCGCGCAGTGCGTGATCGCCGACAAAGCGATGTTCATCGACTTCGACCACGGCGTCGTCGAAATCGAGCGCCCGATCCGCCAACAGGGCATCTACAAGCGCGATGTCGAGGTCGGCTCCAACGTCTGGATCGGCTACGGCGCCTGCATCCTGCGCGGCGTCCGGGTCGGCGACAACTCGGTGATCGGCACCAACTCGGTGGTCACCAAAGACGTCCCCGCGAACGCCGTCGTCGGCGGCATCCCGGCCCGGATCCTGCGGATGCGAGAAGCACCCGAGCGACTCCGCTGGGACCGACCGGTCGAACCCGACCCGGGCGCCGACACGACGCTGCAGCCCCCCGAGGAGGATCCCGCCAAGACCGAGGAATCGCTGGAGTCGGCGCGGCGCCCACGCTAGATGAGCAGTTCCACGAGTGACTGCGCCGTGGGGGCGGAAGGGACGGGGACCCGCAAGCTGGCGCCCGGGGAAGGGACCCGCCCCTCTCGCCACGGCCCGGGCAGGCTGTGGCCGTG
>CALCIA010000207.1 GCA_937907435.1 uncultured Actinomycetes bacterium | reverse complement strand
ACTCGAAGAGGCGGACGGTGTGGCCTTCGCCGTAGAGATCGTTCTTGTAGCCTACGATCGGCACGACGAGGGCCCGTCTGTCCTCGATGTTCTCGACGCGGATCTGGTTGAAGCGCGGCAGGATCGCTGCAGAGACCCGGAGTGCACCCAGCACACAGAGGAGTGCCAGGAGTTTTGCTCTTGTCTTCTGGAGTGAGGTGTTGCGACCCCACTCCTTGAAGAGGTTGGTGAGGCTTGAGAGGTCGAAGGTGCGTCCGTGGTCAATTGGCCTCTTGGTGCGGTCGCGTACGAGCGCTCGGCGAAGTCGCTTGATGAGCGGGTCGTGGGTGGGTTGGACGCCCAGGGGTTCGTAGAGCGTCGCGATCGCCGCCAGGAGGCCATTGATCGTCGAGGAGGGGCGGAGGGAGGCTCTGGTGGCGGATTCGATGAAGTTAGCAATCGCCGCCACCGCGGCCGGATGCTCTGGTGGGAAGCTGACGCCTTCCTGCCAGCAGTGGTCGCGGAACCGGAGCAAGGAACCGCGGTAGCGTCGCCACGTGGACGGCGCTAGTGCCAGGTCGAGCATGCCTAGCGCTGGCCTGGACCAGCCCTCGGTTCTGTGTTGCCACAGATCCTGAAGGCTGCCCAACGCCAGCGCGGGTTGCGTAGTGGCTCGGGGGGACGGTCCCCTTGCCACTCGAAGGAGCTTGGCTTGTTGGGGATGGGGATCGGGGGGCTGGACGACAGCTGCAGCAGGTCCTGGAACCACGGTTTCCCTGTCCACACCGGAGCGATGACCGTGGCGTGCGCCCTCTGGTGTCGGAGAAGGCGCAGGACTTGGGGGATGAGGGCGATAGGGGGAGCCACCCAGTTGGTCTCGCCACGCCAGTCCTGGCTGATGGCGTCGACAGCTTCCGACCCGGCTTCCCAGAAGCGGCTGTTGAAGCGGGGAAGCTTGGTGTTCGCCGTCGTGGCCATGCGGTCGACCGTGTGAGGTCCCCATCTCCGGTCGATCGACTTGAAGATGTGGTGGGCTATCCCCCACTCGTGCTGGGGGTATAGGCGACTGAGGTGGTCGGCGCGGTTGTTCTCGACGCCGGGGAGATGGATCGCGGACAGTTGGATGTCGTGACGCTCGCACAGGTTGAAGATCTTGCGGGTGGTGCGGTTCATGGCCTTGCTGCGGCCGCCCAGGTGTTTTACGTAGGCGACGGCGGTTACGTTGTCGCAACGTAGAAGGACTGATTTCCCCCGAAGGAGTGGGAGAAGGGACTTGAGGGCACGGTGGACCGCTTTCAACTCCAGCTCGTTGATGTGGCGCCCTTGCCGCTTCCACCAGCCCGCGGAAGTAGCGCTCGACCCCTTCAGGGCTGCTCCCCAGCCACCCAGGGAGGCGTCGGTGTCGAGTACTTCGTCGAATGGTCGAGTCGTGGCCACTCGGCCGTCCCACTTGGATAGGCCGGTCGACCACTCCTCGAGGTCGCGGACTGCTGCTGGCGTCAGGCGGATCTGGCTGTCCCAGCTGGAGCGCCTGCTTATGTCCCGAAAGAGGTTGCGCAGGAGGAGACGGGCCGGGAGCACCGCTCGGGCCAGTGACACGCAGTGGCCCGCCACCGCTGCTGCGCGCCGGACGGGAACTTGGCGATGCCGTTGGAAGAGTCGAAGAAGGCGAGCGATGTCGTGGCGGAGAGCATGGGCCTTGGCGGTCGGCACCCGGAACCGTGGCTCCGACGTGGTGTCGACGATGAGCCCAAGGAACTCCTTCGCCTGGCTCGGCTCGAGGGACGATTTCTCCCAGTTGATTGCCCAACCGAGGTCGGTCAGCGTGGAGAGCGTGGTGGTTCGGGCTTGGAGAGCCTCCGCCCTGCTGGACGCCATCACGATGATGTCGTCCATGTAGGCGAGGCACCGAATGCCTTTCCGTGCGAGGGCGTTCGTGGAGGCCTTCACGAAGCGGGTGAAGATCCAGGGGGAGGCGTTGAGGCCGAACGGGCAGACCTTGAACGCAAAGCGGCGGTGGCGCCACCGAAGGCCGAGTAGGAACTGGTGCTTGGGGAGGACCTCGACGTGGTGAAAACCATCGCGGAAGTCCAGCGTGAACAACCAGTCGCCTGCTCGGAGAAGCGGCGCCAGTTCCCGGAGGCCGCTGAACTTGAACTTCGGCGGCCGGATGTAGAGGTTGAGGAGCCTCATGTTGATGATGAGGCGGTGTTTTCCGTTTTTCTTCGGTACTACCCCAATGGGGGAGAGGAAGGCTTGTTCGTGGGGCAGGAGCTCGCGGAGGCTTTGCTCCCGCAGAAGACGGCCGATCTCGCTCTCGACAAACTCCTCCTGGTCGGGTGACAGGCGATGGTTGCGGAGAGCGCGGAGAGCCGGAAGCTGCCAGATTGGCAGCGGAACGCCCAGACGGATCCAGCGCAGGAGGGTGGGCGGTGCGCCCTCCTGCATCCACCGGAGGCGGCACCGGCGGAACGCGCCCACGATAGGTGCGTTTGGCCCAGCGCCGCTGGCAGGCGGGATCACCCCCCCGGAAAGGGGTGGCCGCCGGCCAAGGTCCATCAATCATGGCCGGCGCTAGAGCCGGCGCCATGGCTGTTGGAGTTGCTGTTGGAGGTGGAAGATGGGGACCAGGGCTTGCCGCTGCGGGGCTTGCTCTTGGATGACGACGTGGACGACTGATCGCGAGAGGGCTTGTTGCCGTTCCACTGCTTGCCGCCGGAGCCGCCGCCATGGTGTCCGCCTGGCTTGCTGGCTTGCTGCTTGTAGGCGGCGTACTGGAGGGCGCTGAAGAAGCGGCTGTGGTCGGCGGGCGTGATGGTCGTGCTGTCGAGCGCGTACCAGGCCGGGACTGCCTCCGCGGGAAGGGCCTTCTTCATCCACGTGTGGTCGCGTGCGCGGAGTTGTGTGCGCATCCCTGCGAGCGACGCCGCGGCGATGTCGTCGAGGGCCTCCGATGCCTCGGGGAACTGCTCGGTGGCCGCGACGCACAGTTGGAGGATGACCTTGAAGGTCTTGAAGGTGTCGTGTTGCTGTTGTACTAACACCTTCTCCTCCTTGGAAAGTCCGATGTTAGATGATTTTGGGAATGACACACCCGCGGCCGCTGGAACACCGGCGACGCTCTTGCGGATGGACTTGTACCGCTCCCACACGCCTTGATCGAGCGGGGAGCGGGCCGAAATCGGAGTTGAAATCCACGCGGTCGAAGTCGTCTGGGGGGCTGGGGCGACGGGTTCGAACGCGGGGGTACCTGGGCCCGCCGGAGCGGCGGGTGGGGTAGGTAGAGCGACGGGTGGTGGGGTCGCGATCGGCTGTGCTGGCGCGATCGGGGCGGGCAGCGGTGTGACCGCCGTCGAGGGCTGCGGCGTCGTCGCGGGGGGGGAAGGACCTAGAATGGAGGGCGTACTCGACGAGGTCGTAGTAGTAGACGTCGAGCCCCCGGTGGTCGACCCGGAATGAGAAGCCTGTAGTGGCTCGATGAGTGAGCGGATAAAATCGCGCATGTCGGCTTTGAAGTCGTCCATCTCGGCTCGGGAGATGGGCGCGGAGTCGCCAGAGGTCGGCAGGGAATTTTTTGGGACGGGGGGCTTGCTACCTGGGGCAGTAGCCATGATGATC
>CALCIA010000206.1 GCA_937907435.1 uncultured Actinomycetes bacterium | reverse complement strand
GGTCACAGCCTGCCAGGACCCCCATGAGGAGCCCAGGACCTCCCTCGGACGGCCGCCGGCGCCTGGGGCCCCGCCCGTCCCGCGAAGCCCGCCCGTCCCACCACCAGCCCCCATCAATCCCCCTCCCGCATCGGCACCCTTACCCCCCGCTCCGCCGCGACGTCCACAGCCCTTTCATACCCCGCATCCGCATGCCGTATAACCCCCATCCCGGGATCGGTCTGCAGCACCCGCTCCAGCTTTTCGCCCGCCAGCTCGCTCCCGTCCGCGACGCACACCATCCCGGCATGCAGGGACCGACCGATCCCCACCCCGCCGCCGTCGTGGATCGACACCCAGGAGGCCCCCGCGCTCGTGTTGACCAGGGCGTTCAGGAGCGGCCAGTCGGCGATCGCGTCCGAGCCGTCGGCCATCGCCTCCGTCTCCCTGTAAGGCGAAGCGACCGAGCCGGAGTCGAGGTGGTCGCGGCCGATCACGATCGGGCCCTTCAGCTCGCCGCTGCGCACCATCTCGTTGAAGCGCAGGCCGAGGCGGTGGCGCTCGCCGTAGCCCGCCCAGCAGATCCGCGCCGGCAGGCCCTGGAACTCGACCCGCTCGCCGGCGAGGCGGATCCAGCGCTCCAGCGCCTCGTCGCCCGACAGCTCGTCGAGCACCGCGGCGTCGGTGGCGGCGATGTCGGCCGGGTCCCCGGAGACGGCGACCCAGCGGAACGGGCCCTTGCCCTCGCAGAAGAGCGGCCGCACGTACGCGGGGACGAAGCCCGGATAGTCGAAGGCGCGCTCGAAGCCGCCCAGCCGCGCCTCGGCACGCAGGCTGTTGCCGTAGTCGAAAACCTCGGCACCACGGTCGAGGAACTGGACCATCGCCGCGCAGTGCGCCGCTATGGCCGCGCGCGAGCGCTTCACGTACTCCTCCGGGTCCTCGGCCCGCAGCCGCTCGGCCTCCTCCAGGCTCATCAGGTTCGGCACGTACCCGTTCAGCGGGTCGTGGGCGCTGGTCTGGTCGGTGACGATGTCGGCCTCGAAGTCGCGCGCCAGCAGCGCCGGCAGGACGTCGACCGCGTTGGCGCGGAGCCCGACGCTGAGCGCCCGCCCCTCGCGCTTGGCGTCGAGGCAACGGCGGATCGCGTCCTCGAGATCGTCGGCCTCCTCGTCGAGGTAACGCGTCTCCAGCCGCCGGTCGATCCGCTCCTGCTCGACCTCGATGCACAGCGCCACGCCGCCGTTCATCGTGATCGCCAGCGGCTGCGCGCCGCCCATCCCGCCGAGCCCGGCGGTCACCGTGATCGTCCCCGCCAGCGAGCCGCCGTGGCGCCGCCGCGCGATCTCCGCGAAGCACTCGTACGTCCCCTGCAGGATCCCCTGGCTGCCGATGTAGATCCAGGAGCCCGCGGTCATCTGCCCGTACATCGTCAGCCCCTCGGCTTCGAGCCGGCGGAACTCGTCCCAGTTGTCCCAGTCGCCGACCAGGTTCGAGTTCGCGATCAGGACCCGCGGCGCCCACTCGTGCGTGCGCATCACCCCGACCGGCTTGCCCGACTGGACCAGCAGCGTCTCGTCGTCCTCCAACGTCTTCAGCGACCGGACGATCGCGTCGAAGGCCTCCCAGGAGCGCGCCGCGCGCCCGGTGCCGCCGTAGACGACGAGGTCCTCGGGCCGCTCCGCCACGGCCGGGTCGAGGTTGTTCATCAGCATCCGCATCGCGGCCTCCTGCGGCCACCCCTTGCAGGACAGCTCCGACCCGTGCGGCGCGTGGATCTCCCGGCTCACTCCAGACCTCCGATCTCTCGTTCGACCCTATCCACCAGCGCTCCCGAGGACACCAGCCCGGCCGCCGCCTCGAGCTCCGGCGAGAGCCAGCGGTCGACGCCGAACCCGGGCACGACCTCGCGCAGGCAGTCCCGCGCCGCGGCCGTCGCCGGGGCGGGCCGCAGCGGCTCGCGCAGCTCCAGCGCCCGCACCCCGCAGACGATCTCGACGGCGAGGATCCGCGCCAGGTTCGCCACCGAGCGGCGCAGCTTGCGCGCCGCGCCCCAGGCCATCGACACGTGGTCCTCCTGCATCGCGCTGGTCGGCACCGTGTCGGAGCTGGCGGGGACGGCCAGGCGCCGGTTCTCGGCGACCATCGCCGCCTGCGTGTACTGGCCGATCATCATCCCCGAGTTGACCCCGGCGTCCTCGGCGAGGAACGGCGGCAGGTTCATCGAGCGGGTCGGGTCGAGCAGCCGGTCGGTGCGCCGCTCGGCGATCGCGCCGACGTCGGCGGCGGCGATCGCCAGCAGGTCGCAGGCGAGCCCGAGCGGCGCGCCGTGGAAGTTGCCGCAGGACTCGACCCGGCCGTCGGGCAGCACCATCGGGTTGTCGATCGCCGAGACCAACTCCGCGTCGGCGACGCCGGTCGCGTAGACGATCGCGTCGCGCGCCGCCCCGTTCACCATCGGCGCGCAGCGCAGCGAGTAGGCGTCCTGCACCCGCGGATCGCCGTGCCGGTGGCTGGCGACGACCTCGGAGCCGGCCAGGATCCGCGTCATGTTGGCGGCGCTCAACCGCTGCCCCGGCTGGGGACGCAGCCCGACCAGGTCGGCGGCGAAGGCGCGGTCGGTGCCGAGCAGCGCCTCGACCGAGATCGCCGCCGAGAGGTCGGCGGCCTTCATCAACAGGTCGAGGTCGTGCAGCGCGAGGCTGAGCTGGCCGAGGATCCCGTCGGTCCCGTTGATCAGCGCCAGGCCCTCCTTGGCGCCCAGCTCGAGCGGCTCGATCCCCGCCGCGCGCAGCGCCTCGCCGGCGTCGAGGAGGTTGCCGGCGGCGTCGCGCACCGTCCCCTCCCCCAGCAGCGGCAGCGCGCAGTGGGCGAGCGGCGCGAGGTCGCCGCTGGCGCCGAGCGACCCGTATTCGGGGACGATCGGGGTCAGCGACGCGTTCAGCAGCGCGACGATCCGCTCGGCGACGACCGGGCGCACGCCGGAGTAGCCCATCGAGAGGCTGCGGGCGCGCAGGAACATCGTCGCCCGCACCACCTCGCGCTCGACCTCCGGGCCCATCCCCGCCGCGTGCGAGCGGACCAGGGACTTCTGCATCAGCGCCCGCTTGTCAGCCGGGATCGGCGTCGTCGCCAGCGCGCCGAAGCCGGTCGAGACGCCGTAGACGGGTTCCTCGGAGGCGACCAGCGAGGCGACCACCGCGGCCCCGCGCTCCATCGCCGCCAGCGCCGCCGGACCGAGCGTCACCGCCTCGCCCTCGCGGGCGACCGCCAGCACGTCGCCGCGGGAGGCGCCCGCGTCGGTCAGCTCGACGCTCACCGCGAGGCCCCCGCCGGCACCGTGTCGGCGGCCATCGCCTCGCTGCGGATCGACTCCAGCACCCGCCCGTAGAGCTCGCCGAACTCCGGCGAGGACAGCATCTCGTGGGCGCGCGGCCGGGGCAGGTCGATCGGGATCTCTTCCTTGATCTTCCCCGGTCGGTTCGTCATCACCACCACCCGGTCGGAGACGAAGACCGCCTCCTCGACGTCGTGGGTGACGAAGAGGACGGTGATCTTGTGCTCCTCCCAGACCCGGGTCAAGAGCTCCTGCATCATCCCGCGGGTCAACGCGTCGAGGGCGCCGAAGGGCTCGTCCATGAGCAGCACCTGCGGCCGGTAGGAGAGCGCGCGGGCGATCGCCACCCGCTGTTTCATCCCGCCCGAGAGCTGGTGCGGGTAGGAGTCTTCGAACTGCTCCAGCCCGACCAGCGCCAGGTGCTCGCGCGCCAGCTTCGTCCGTTCGCCTTTCGAGAGCTTCTCCCCGCGGAGGGCGAATTCGACGTTCGCGCGGGCGGTCTGCCAGGGGAACAGCGTGTAGCTCTGGAAGACCAGGCCGCGATCGCGGCCCGGTCCGACCACCTCCTCGCCGTCGAGGACCACTTCGCCCTCGCTCGGCTCCTGCAGGCCCGCGACGATCGAGAGCAGCGTGCTCTTGCCGCACCCCGAGGTGCCGATCAGCGAGACGAACTCGTTGTCGCCCAGGGTCATGTCGACGTCGGAGAGCGCGGTGACGTCGTGGTCCCCGCCCTCGAACACCTTCGAGAGCGAGCGGACCTCGACTTTCGGCGTCGACGCCATCAGCGTGCCTCCTCGTACTTGAACATGCGTCTGGAGAGGAACTTCATCACCTGGTCGAAGATCAGCCCGAGACAGCCGAGGACGAGGATGTAGCCGATGATCAGGTCGGTCTCGAAGTACCGCTGCGCGGTGTTGATCCGGTAGCCGAGGCCGGAGGTCGCCGCCACCAGCTCGGCGAGGACGAGCCAGGTCCAGGCCCAGCCGAGGCTGATCCGCATCGAGTCCCAGATCCCCGGGGCCGAGCTGGGGATGATGATGCGGGCGAGGATGCTGCGGTCCTTCAGCCCCAGCGTGTAGCCGAGGTTGACGTAGTCCATCGGCACCCGCTTCACGTTGTCCATGATCAGCAGCACCTGCTGGAAGAACGTGCCGATCCAGATGATGAGGAACTTCTGCGTGTCCCCGGTGCCCGACCAGAGGATGGTCAGCGGGACGAAGGCGACCACCGGCATGTAACGGATGAAGTCGACGAGCGGCTCGACCGCCGCTTCCCAGACCCGGTAGGTGCCGATCAGGACGCCGATCGGGATCGCCATCACGGTGGCAAGGGCGAAGCCGATCAGGACCCGGTAGACCGAGACCCGCGCGTCGTCCCAGAGCTGACCGTTCTGGATCTGGTGGCGGAGCGATTCGAAGACTTCGCTCGGCGAGGGCAGGAACAGCGGTTCGACCATTTCGGTGGCGGTGATCAGCCACCACACCCCGAGCAGCAGCGCGAACACCGCGACCGCGATGCCGATGAACCACGGGGTCGAGATGCCGCCGCCGATCCGCAGCATCTCGTGGCGCTTGCGCCGCCGCTTCCGCGGCGCCGGGGAGCGAGGGGCGGCCGTGGCCGGCCCCCGCTCCATGGACAAACTCCGCGACTCGCTCATGTGATTACTTTGCCGCTTCCACGAACGCCGGTTCGGTGACGCTCGACGGTTCGACTTCTTCTTCCAGGATGCCCGCGTTGTTGGCGGCCTTGGACACGTCCACGGCCGTCTTGGTGACGAATTCGCCGGGCAGTAGTTCCTTGTTTTCGGCCAGGTTGTAGAGCTTCACCCCTTGGAAGGAGGTGTCGAGGGTTCCCGGTTCGGCCCCGTCGGCCTTGGTGATGATTTCCTGGGCTTCTTTTTCGTTGGCTTCGTAGAATTCGATCGCTTCGCCCCAGGCACGGACCAGCGCCGCGACCTGTCCGGGCTTGTTTTCGATCATGTCGTTGGACGCCACGAGGTTGTCCGAGATCAGCCCCGGGTCTTCCTTGGCGGCGTAGATCTCCTTGAATTCCGGGTCTTTGTCGAGGACCGCGGCGATGTAGGGCTGGTAGGTGACCGCGGCGCCGACCTGGCCCGCCATCGCCGCGTTGCCGGCGTTGGAGGCGGCCATCGGCACTTTGCTGATGTCGGAGATCGACATCCCGTTCTGTTCGAGCGCGTAGTTGATCAGGATGTCGGAGGTCGTCCCTTCCTCGTAGGCGACCTTCTGCCCCTTCAGGTCCTTGATCGAGGTGAGCGGCGCCTTCGCCAGCACGGCGTCGGCTTCGAGGCTCTCGTCCTCGAGCAGCACCGCTTTGGCGGGGACGTGCTGCTGGCCGAAGAGCAGCGTCGTCTGGGTCGGGACGTTGGTGACGTCGGTCTTGCCGCCGACAAAGGCCGCCTCGCGGTCGGCGTCGGTGGAGAAGTTGACGATTTCGACGTCCAGGCCCTGTTTCTTGAAGAAGCCCTTCTGTTCGGCGATGTACCAGGGGCCATAACCGATCCACGGCTCGATCCCCATCTTGATCACGCCGGCCTCGGGCTTCGCCGGGATTTCGCCCTTGGCGACTTCCCCGCTGCCGCCGCCCGATCCTCCGCCGCCGCAGGCGGCGACCCCGATCGCCAGCGCGACCGCGAGGAAGAACAAGGCGGCCCTCCGTGTGAGCTTTGACGTCACGACAACTCCTCTCCTCGTGGCCGGGCTACCCAAGCCGGGCCCTGATCGTCTCTGCATGTGCCGGAAAGCCCTCGTGCTCGGCGAGCGCGATCACGGCGGGGGCAAGTCTCTTCATCGCCGCCTCGTCGACCCTGGCGGTGGAGGTCCGCTTCAGGAACGCGTCCACGGTCACCCCCGAGGTGACGCGGGCGAAGCGACCGGTCGGCAGCGCCGCGGGCACGCCGAGCAGGTAGTTGGCGGCGGAGACCGTGGCGTGGTTGCCGATCAGGATCTCCCCCGCGTGGTGCAGCAGCGGCAGCAGCTCCTCGGCCGTCTCCGGGGAGACGTCGAGCTGCATGTGCTCGGCGGCGAAGGCGTCGGCGACCTCGGCGGCCCCCGCCGGCCCGTCGACCAGGTAGGCGCCGCCGTTCTCGCCCAGCGCCGCGCGGGCGAAGCCCTGGCGCGGTTCGGGCAGCCGCCCGATCCGCACGGCGACCGCCGCGGCGACGGCCTTCAGCAGGTCCTCGTCCCAGGCGACCAGGACCGACACCGAGTCCTTGCCGTGCTCGGCCTCGTTCAGGATGTCGGCGGCGACCAGGTCGGGGTCGGCGCTCGCGTCGGCGATCACCAGGCTCTCGCTCGGGCCGAGCAGCATCTGGATCACGGTGCCGAAGCGCTGGCACTCGATCTGCGCCGCGGCCACCGGCGGACTGCCCGGGCCGACCACCTTGAGCGCCTGGGGGAAGGTCTCGGTGCCGAAGGCCATCGCGGCGACGCCGGCGGGCCCGTTGGAGCGGAAGAGGTTCGTGATCCCGAGCCGCTTGGCGACGAAGGTCACCGCCGGGTCCACCCCGCCGTCTTTGAGCGGCGGCACCGAGACGACGATCTCCGGCACGCCCGCCACCTTCGCCGGGGAGCCGAGCTGGACCAGCACCGAGGGGAAGGAGCCCTTGCCGCCCGGCACCGACAGCCCCACGCTGGCGATCGGCGAGAAGCGCTCGCCCAGCACCACGCCGGGCTCCGTCTCCGCCTCCCAGTCGTGCGCGTCGGCGGCGATCAGGTGCTCGCTGAAGCGGCTGACCCGCTCGATCGCGGCGTCGATCGCCTCCTTCAACTCGCCTGTGATCGCATCGTCGGCGGCTTCGAACTCGGCGTCGGACACCCGCAGCCCCCCGGCGTCCAGCTTCACGCCGTCGAACTTCTCGGTCGCGCGCACGACCGCCTCGTCGCCGTTCCGGCGCACGTCTTCGACGATCTCCAGGACCCCCTCGCGGAGCTCCGGGTCGAACATCCGGCGACTGGTGGCGACGCGGTGCATGCGGGCGTCCCGCTCGGACTGCGAGAGCTCGTTCCAGCGGTACAGCGGCAGGGTGAATTCAGACACTTCTTCCTCCATCGAAGTTGACCAGGGAGCCGGTCATGTACGAGCTTTGGGGGGCGAGCAGGAACGACACCAGCACCGCCACCTCGGCGGGCTGGGCGACCCGCCCGAGCGGCACTTCCGCCAGCACCTCGGCGGCCCGCTCCGGGTCGCGCAGGGACTCGGCGCTCATCGGCGTGTCGACGTAGCCGGGGCAGAGCGCGACCACGTGGATCCCGCGCGGGGCCAGCTCCAGCGCCATCGTCTGGGCGAGCGAGGCGACCGCGGCCTTGGAGGCGTTGTAGTCGGCGAAGTGGAGCTCCGGCTTGATCGCGTTGACCGAGGCGTTGAAGACGACCGCGCCCGCGCCCTCCATGCAGCGCACGGCTTCGCGGGCGACGAGGAAGGCGCCGAGGACGTTGACGTCGAGCACGCGGCGGAAGGCGGCGGCGTCGAGGTCGACCGCGGGCTTGCCCTCGCCGTCGATGCCGGCGTTGACGAAGGCGCCGTCGAGCGTGCCGAGGGCGTCGCGGAGCTCGTCGAAGGCGGCGGCGACCGCGGCCTCGTCGCTGACGTCACAAGCGCTCGCCCCGGCGAGGCCGGGCAGCTCCGCCCGCAGGCGCTCGACCGTCTCCGGCCGGCTCCCGAGGGCCCAGACGCGCGCGCCTTCCTCGACCAGGCGCTCGGCGCAGCCGCGGCCGATGCCGCTGGTGGCGCCGGAGACCACCACCGCGCGGTCGGCGTTGAGGGCGGCGACGGTCAATCGAGCGTCCCCTTCACGCCCGCGGTCAGCCCGGCGCGGCGCGGGTTCGCGCGCAGCGCCGCGCGCAGCGCGTGGGCGAAGGCGCGGAAGCCGGCCTCCCAGGCGTGGTGCGGGTCGGCCCCTTCGGTGAGGCGCAGGTGGACGGTGGCGCGGGCGCCCTGGCTGAAGCCTTCGAAGAAGGCGACGAGGTCGACGGTCTGCATGCCCTCGACGAATTCGCGGGCGGCGGCGTCGGCGACGGTGAAGAAGGCGTTCGAGCGGCCCTCGAAGGAGACCATCGAGAAGCCGACCGACTCGTCCATCACCGCGTGGCCGTCGCCGCGGCATTCGATCCCCTCGGGGATGCGGTCGACGATGACCTGCCGGGCGGCGCTGCCCAGGGCGAGGCCGATGTCCTCGCAGACCACGTGCTGCAGCGGATGGGTGAGCGCCGCGTAGGAGGCGTCGACGTTCAGGTCGGCGTACCAGCCCAGCATTTCCAGCATGTGGTCGAAGAAGGGCAGCGTGGTGGCCAGCCGCGGCGGCCGGTAGGCGTCGAAGCCGAGGCCGACCTCGATCTTCGCCTCGCGCGTCTCCCGCACGACGCGGTACTCCTCGCCCTGCCGCTCGACGCTCATTCCCTTGAATTCGCTCATCAACCCTCTCCTGCTTCGATCAGTGCTTCACGGACAAGGAGCATGCGCGGGGCCGACCCGACCGTGACCCGCAGCCACCCGTCGAGGCCGAGGTCGCTGCCATCACGGACGGCGATCCCGCGCTTGGCCAGCGCGTCCACGGTCGCCTCGTGGTCGCGCGGGCGGAAGGAGACGAAGTTCGTGTCGCTGGGCCAGTAGGTGAAGCCGCCCGCGTCGAGGAAGGCTTCGAAGCGGGCCCGCTCGTCGCGCACCCGGGCCACCGTGTAGTCGCTCCAGCCCCGCTCGCGGAGTGCCGCGCCGGCGGCCACCAGGGCGGCGGCGTTGACGTTGAACGGGGCGCGGACGGCGTCGAGGCGGGCGATCTGCGCGGCGCTCCCGATCAGGTAGCCGACCCGGAAGCCGGCCAGGCCGTGGCTCTTGGAGAGGCTGCGCTGGATCAGCAGGTTCGGGTGGCGGCGCAGCAGCTCGAGCGCGTCGGGGCGGCGCTCCGGCGGCAGGAACGGGCGGTAGGCCTCGTCGAGGACGACCAGGCAGGTGGCCGGGACGCGGTCCAGGAACGGGCCGAGGCGCGCGGGCGGGACGGCGATGCCGGAGGGGTTGTGCGGGGTCGGCAGCCAGACGATCGCGGCGTCCTGGGCCTCCGCGGCGAGGCGGTCGAGGTCGTGCGCGCCGTCCTTCAACGGCACCGGGACGACCGCCGCGCCGTTGATCCGCGAGACGATTTCGTCGATCCGGTAGGGCGGGTCGGAGGTGACGACGGTGGCGCCCGCGCCGAGGTGGACGAAGGCGACCAGGTAACAGCTTTCGTCGCTGCCGTTGGTGATCAGGAGCTGCTCGGGGGTGACGCCGAGGTCCTCGGCGAGGCCGGCCCGGAACTCTTCGCTGGTGCGGTAGTGGTGGAAGTCCGGCACCGCGTCGCGCACCGCCCGCACCACGGCCGGGGCCGGTCCCAGCGCCGACTCGTTGGAGGAGAGCTTGCCCGACGGTTCGTCGGAGACGGCCCCGCCCGGGCTGTAGGGGCGCACGGTCACCTCGTCGGTGGAGGCGGTCTGGCTCATGGCCGCACCAGCAGCTTGATCGCCTGCGGGTCGCGCAGCTCCTCGGCGACGGCGGGCGGGAACTCCGCCAGCGAGACGGCCCGGGTGACGACGGGGCGATAACGCCAGGGCTCTGACGCGATCGCCGCGATGGCCTCGGGCAGCTCGGTGAGGAAGGCGTTGACGCCGATCAGCCGGATGCGGCCCTCGACCAGGTCGAGCGGGCGGATCCGCGACTCCGCCTCGCTGATCGCGACGGCGAGCACGGTGGCGCGCTCGCCCGCCGCCTTGACCGCGTCCCCGAGCGCGTTCGGGTAGCCCGCCGCCTCGACCACCAGGTCATAACGCTCGGCCCCGGTCGCGGCGCCCGACTCGTGCACGGTCGCGCCGAGCGCCTCCGCCAGCGCCGCGCGGCGCGGGTTCGGCTCGGCCACCGCGACGGTCGCGTCGGGGAAGCGGCGGCGCAGCTCGATGTGGATCAGCGCGCCGATCGGCCCGTGGCCGAGGACCAGCGCCCGCCGCGGCGCGCCCTCGAGGTGGCCGAGCGCGTGGAAGGCGACCGCCAGCGGCTCGGCCAGCACCGCGTCCTCCCCCTGCACCCCGGCGGGGACGGCGTGGGCGGATCGCGAGGGGACCAGCACGTGGGTGGCGAAGCCGCCGGGGCGCGACTCGCCGAGGAAGGTGATGTTCGGGCAGAAGTCGGGGTCCTTCTCGCACTGCTCGCAGTCGAGGCAGGGGACGCGCGAGTCGAGGACCACCCGGTCGCCGACCGCGAAGGCGGCGTCAGGCCCCGCCTCGACCACCTCGCCGAAGACCTCGTGCCCGAGGGTCGCGGGCCACTCCTCGACCCAGACGCCGGAGCGCAGGACGTGCAGGTCGGAGCCGCAGAGGCCCGCCCACTCGACCTTGACCAGCACCGCGTCGCCGGTCGGACCGTCGATTTCCCGCTCGCCGAGCGTCATCGTCAGGTCGCGCTCGAGCAGCGTCGCGGGAACCCTCATGCGGCGGTCCTCCCGGAGCCCTGCTGCTGCCAGCCGAGCTTGACCGACAGCTCCTGGGCCGCGCCGGCGACCACCTTGGAGTAGCCGGAGACGAGCAGGTCGTCGCTCTTGGCGGCGAGATAGCTGATGCCGATGGCGGCGACCGGGAGGTTCTCGTGGGAGAAGACCGGCGCCGCGATGCAGCAGATCCCCGGCGTCACCATCTGGTCGTCGAAGGCGTAGCCGCGCTGCCGGGTGTCGCCGAGGTCCGCCAGCAGCGAGTCGAGGTCGTCGGGCCCCGCGCCGGTGCGGTTCACCATCGGGCCGGCGCCGAAGACCGCCCGCACCTGGGCCTCGGAGAGCTGCGAGAGGATCGCCCAGCCGACCGCGGTCAGGTGCGCCGGGAGGCGGACGCCGATGTCGGTGACGAGGCTCGGGCCCTGGCCGTCGGGCTGCTCCTTGTCGAGGTAGAGGACGTCGGCGCCGTGCAGGATCGCCAGGTGGCAGGTCTCCTCGATCTCGGCGCAGACCTCCTCCAGGACCGGTCGGCCCAGCCGTTGCAGCGGCGTCCGGCGCAGGTAGGTGGAGCCGACCTCGAAGGTCTTCACGCCGAGGCCCCAGGCGTGCTCGCGCTCGTAGTAGACGACGTAGTGGCGCTCCTGCAGCACGTTCAGGAGGTGGTGGGCGCTGCTCTTCGGGATGCCGCATTCGCGGGCGATCGCCATCGTCGGGGTCGGCTGCGCGTTGCCCGCGAGCGTCTCGAGCACGTCCAGGACGCGCGTCGCCGATTTGACCTGACTTGAAGACATCGACTCTCTTCCCAAGGGGCGTCTCGTATACGAGACGCCCGTCTCGACTTCCCGGTGGGGTCGTTATAGCCGCGCCGGCGACGAGCGGCAAGGGACGACTCCGAAGAAGAGTCTGAGATCGCAGACACCCATCCAGATCCGCGCCGGCCCTGTTACGTTGCCGCCCCGCCGATGCGATTCCGCGACGTCAGGCAGCTGCTCCAGCTCGAGTCCCCCGAGCGCGATCCCGTCGCCCGGCGCCTGCGCCGCTGCGTCGACGTGGAGACGATGCGGCGGCTGGCGCGCCGGCGGATGCCGCGCTCGGTCTTCGATTACGCCGACGGCGGCGCCGACCTGGAGATCGGCCTGCGGGCGAACCGCGAGGCCTTCGAGGCGGTGCGCTTCCGGCCCCAGGTCCTGCGCGACGTCGAGGGCTGCGACCCGGCGGCGACGCTCCTCGGCGAGCGCTTCGACCTGCCGCTGCTCCTCTCCCCGACCGGCTACACGCGGATGATGCACCCGGAGGGCGAGTCGGCGGTCGGCCGGGCGGCGAAGGCGGCGAACCTGCCCTACGGCCTCTCCACGGTCTCCTCCACCTCGATCGAGGACCTGGCATCAACCGGCCACCCCCACCTTTGGTTCCAGCTCTACCTCTGGCGGGACCGGGAGATGGCCTTCGACCTCGTGCGCCGGGCGGACGAGGCGGGCTACGACGTGCTCGAGCTGAGCGTCGACGTGCCGGTCTCGGGCTACCGCGTCCGCGATGTCCGCAACGGCCTGACGATCCCGCCGGCGCTGAAACTGGGGACGCTCGCCGACATCTCCCTCCACCCCTCCTACTGGGTCTCGATGCTGCGCTCGGCCCCGATCGAGTTCGCCAACGCCCCGCCCTCGATCGGGGGCGGGGTGACGATCGAGAACATGTCGGCGCAGTTCGACCCGCGGCTGGGCTGGGAGGACCTGGAAGAGGTCCGCCGGCGCTGGCCACGCAAGCTGCTCCTCAAGGGCCCGATCTCGCCGAAGGACGCCGAGCGCGCGCTCGCTGCGGGCGTCGACGGCCTGCACCTCTCCAACCACGGCGGCCGGCAGCTAGACCGCACGGTCCCGACCCTCGACATGCTCGCCGCGGTCCGCGAGCGAATCGGCCCCGAGCCCTTCGTCCTCCTCGACTCGGGAATCCGCAGCGGCGCCGACCTGGCGATCGCGATCGCCCGCGGCGCCGACGCCGGCGGCATCGGCCGCGTCTACCTCTACGGCCTGATGCTCGGCGGCGAACGCGGCGTCACCCACGCCCTGTCCCTGATCCGCGCGGATTTCGTGAGGACGATGCAACTGCTTGGGGTGCGTTCGGTGGCCGAGTTGCGGGCGAAGGGGCCGGAGCTTCTGGCGGACGGGTAGGGACGGGGGCTCGCAGGCTGGCGCCCGGGAGGGACGGGGCCCCGCAAGCTGTCGCCCGGGGGAGGACGCGCCCCTCTCGCCACGGCCCGGGCAGGCTGTGGCCGTGGCGAGAG
>CALCIA010000205.1 GCA_937907435.1 uncultured Actinomycetes bacterium | reverse complement strand
GGGAGATCCCTGACCGTTCGAGGACCCGGCCCTCGGCGCCCGTCGTGGGCATCCCGTCACGGATCCGTGCCACTCCCGACGCACTCCCGTGAGGCCCCCGCGCACGATCCTCCGCTTTCCATAGACCCGCCCCTCTCGCCACGGCCACAGCCTGCCCGGGCCGTGGCGAGAGGGGCGGGTCCCTACCCGGGCGACAGCTTGCGGGGCCCCGGCCCTCCCGGGCGACAGCCTGCGGGGTGAGGTCGCAGAAAGCCGCGGATAGCGCGGAGAAGTGCGAACTCACCTCGCACTCCTCCCGGGCGCCAGCCTGCGGGTCCCCATCCCTCCCCCGCCCGGGTCCGCCCCAACTGGCGCTCGCACCTCCCGTACTACGACGGGAAGGTGCGAGCGCCGGGGGTGCGGCGGCTATTTGCCGCCGACGATGTCTTCGACCACGTAGGCCGCGACGTTCTTGATTTCTTCTTCGCTCAGGGTGCCTTTGAACGGGGGCATGCCGCCGCCGCCGTCGGTCACCTGTTTTTCGGCACCGGCCTGTTCTTTGGCCAGGGGCATGGTCCTCAGGTCAGGACCGCCGTTGCCGCCGTGGCCGGTGGCGCCGTGGCAGACCGAGCAGTTTTCGGCGAAGACTTCTTTGCCGGCCGCCGCGTTCGGGGCACCGCCCGCTTCGGCCGATTCGCCGCCTTCTTTCGGTTCAACTTCTTCGGCTTCACCGGTTTCTTCGCCGCCTTCTTTTTCTTCGGCGGATTCCTCACCGGCGTGCTCGGTGCCTTCGCCGGCCTCTTCCAGGCCTTTCAGTTCTTCCATCGTGCCGTTGAGGGAGAACACCCAGAAGTTTTCGCCGTGCGGCGTGGCCGCCAGCGAATTGCCGCCCGCGTAGATGGCGACTTTCTCTTCACCTTCGTCTTCGAACACGGTGGCCGTCGTGTTGGCACCGGCGCCGGTCTGGAAGTGCCACAGTTCCTTGCCGGTTTCGATGTCGTAGGCGGCGAACTCACCGTTGTTGTGGCCGACGAAGACGAGGCCTCCGGCGGTGGTCACGGCACCCGAATAGCACGACTGCGGGAATTTGTCCTGCCACTTGATCTTCCCGGTGGTCATGTCGTACGCGGTCAGGAAGCCGGGCGTTTCGAACCCGGAGGCGACCACGGTTTCGGAGCCGACCGTGTTTTTGCCCTGGACGAACTTCGGTTCCTTGGGCGGGACGACGAGCCCGAGCGCACCTTGCTGCGAGCAGACGAAGTACATGTCGTCCTTGGGGCTGAACGAGGACGGCGGCCAGTTGTCGCCACCCACCGCCGCGTTGGCGATCAGGTTGATCGCGTTCGGGTCCGAGCTCATCGGGGTGAAGATCTTGCTCGGGATGACTTTCGGTTTCGGAGTCTGCCCGGCCACCGCTTCTTCGGCCTTTTCAAGCGCCGGCTTGGTGGTTTCGATCGGGCTGAACGGAGGCATGGTCGGCTCGGGCTGAGTCGGCCAGGTCTTCTGTGACGGGTCCTGCGGGACCTTGACCTCGGGGATCGGGTAGATCGGCTTGCCCGTCTTGCGGTCGAGCAGGTAGACCCAGCCGGTCTTCGAAGGCTCGCCGACGCCCTGGCGCTCTTCACCGTTCATTTCGCCGTCGAACAGCACGGTCGGGGACGGCGAGTCGTAGTCCCAGATGTCGTGGTGCACCTGCTGGAAGTGCCATTTGTATTCGCCGGTTTCGGCGTCCAGCGCGACGATCGAGGCGGTGAACAGGTTTTCGCCTTCACGGTTGCCACCGAGCCACGGCGACGCGTTGGAGGTCGAGAAGTAGAGCATGTTCAGTTCCGGATCCACCGTCGGGGTGTTCCAGATGGACGCGCCGCCTTCTTTGTAGGTGTCGTTGTCCGGCCAGGTGTCGCCGCCGGTTTCCTTCGGGCTCGGCGTGGTCCAGAAGCGCCATTCGACCTTGCCGGTCTTGGCGTCCAGGGCCGTCAGGCGACCGCGGATGCCGTACTCACCGCCGGAGCCGCCGACGTAGACGCGGCCGTTGTAGTAGAGCGGCGCGCTGGTGATCGAGAAGCCTTTGCGGAATTTTTCGATGTTGGTGGACCATTTGACTTTGCCGGTCGCCTGGTCGAGCGCGACCTCGTCGCCGTTCAGCTGCGAGACGAAGACCATGCCGTCGCCGATCGCGACGCCGCGGTTGTCCCAGCCACAGCAGACGACTTCGCCGAGCGGATCCGGCGGCAGGTGAGGTTCGTAGGTCCAGAGGCGGTGGCCGCTGTGGGCGTCGATCGCGTAGATGTTGTCGCCGCCGTCGGAGATGTAGATCGTGCCTTCGTACTCGAGCGCCTGGCCCTCGGCGGAGAACTTTGCCGCGGTGGCGTTTTCACCGATTTTCGCGACGAAATCGCCCTTCAGTTCGGAGACGTTTTCGGTGTTGATTTCGTCCAGTTCGGAGAAGCGATCGTTGGTGGTTCCGCCACCGTTGGTGATCCAGTTGTCCCCCGCGTGTTCATAAAGTTCTTCGGAGGTGAATTCGGGCGCGAGCGCGATGCCGGACGACGATTCGCCCGCTTCGGTGCTTTCGCCACCACCACCGGTCGCACTCGTGGTGGTCGTGCCACCGCTGCCACCACATGCCGCGAGGACGACCGCCGCCGCCAACGCCAAGAAAAAGGCCGCAAACCACGTGCGGCGGCCCTTGCTTCGCCTACCGAGACCTCTCAACATCAAACCCACCCTTTCCCGGCGGGCGGAGGCGTTCGAGAACGGCCTTCATCCCGCTCTTTGAAACTTCTTCGAGAAACGGGACGCTAGCACAGCTAAAGGTTGGCTAAATCAGCGGAAACGCAGCGGTGGAGAGGCACTCCGATGGCGGCGCAGGTGGACCGCTCGGCGGCGCCGCATCGAGCCGCTCTCGAGCACCCGCGGCACGTACTTCTCGGGGACCCGCGGGCGCGCCGAGCGGGAGGACGACCGCGACGCGCCCCCGCGCCGGCCTTCCAGCGCGCGGTGGAAGACGGCGATCGCGAGCGTCGCGACGGCCATGCCGATCACCGCCACCAGCAGCGCCGGCACGCCCAGCAGCCCGAGTGCGACCAGCCCGATCAAGAACGCCAAGACTACGGCGGCATAAAGACGGTCTTCGTTGCGCGGACTTTGCATGCTGCTCCACCCGAAAGTACTCCTGACCGGTAGCGGTCACGGGTACCCCCGGCGGCTTTGCAACGAAACTGGCGGGCGCCCCGCGCGGCGCCCGCCAGGCCCGCCCCTCAGCGGGCGAAGCGCTGGTACGCCGACCAGGACGGCTTCGCCACGAAGCCCTTCTTGAAGAGCCCCGAGCCGTCGCAGAAGTTGCAGCTGCCGGGCTCGTCGGTGAAGGAGAACCAGTAGACGCGCTTGATCCGCCACGCCGCCGCTTTCGCGCGCAGCAGCTTGAAGGCGCCGGTCAGTTCGCGGGCCTGTCCCTGCACACCCTTCTCGAACTGGTTGTGGCCGTTGGCCGCGCTGGGACGGCCGCTGCTCCAGCCAAGCTCGGTCAGCCACAGCGCCCGCCCCGGGTCACGGGACTTCTTCAGCGCCGCGCGCACTTCTTCGATTTCTTCGGTGAGCTTGCCGTAGTACTTGGAGTAGGGATGCAGGGTGACGGCGATGAACTTGCCGCGCACGCCGGGCGTCGTCCGGTACATCCGTTCGAGGAAGTCGGCGGCGAAGTAGGCCCGCTTGATCCGCCCGGGCGCCGCCTTCGCGTTGCCGCCCTTGGGCCGCAGGAAGAGGCCGCCGAGGACCATCCGCGCGCCCGGGTCGGCGCTGCGCAGGTCGCGGAACGATTCGACCACCAGCTTGCCGTACTGGGCCGGGCTCGGCCGCGCCGCGAAGTACTTGTAGTTCTCCTCGTTCCAGATCTGCCAGATGCGGATCGGGTGCGGGGCCAGCAGCGGGTTTTCGGCCCAGAAGCTGCCGCCGGGGCCATAACGGAAGACGGCCAGGCGCAGCAGTTCGCGCCAGGCGGAGCGCTCTGCGGCCGTCCGCACCGGCAGGCTGACGGGCGCCCGCGCGCCGCCGATGCCTTCGTAGGCGACCACCCAGGACGGCGGGCCGATGAAGAACGGCAGGACCGAGATCCCCGCTTCGGTGGCGCTGCGCACGAACGGGTCGACCGAGCTCCAGTCGGGTTCGGCGCCGGGCGAGGGCTGCACCGCCGACCAGTTGATCGGAACGCGGAGGCTTTCGACGCCGCCTTGCCGGAGGGTCTGCGCCTGGCCGGCGTCAGGCGCTTCGTTGGCGACGACGCCCCAGAAGCCGCTCGGCAGCGCCGCCGAGGCGGCCGCGGGCAGCAGCGCGAGCGCGAAGAGGGTCAGGACAAGTGAGAGAAGCGCATTGCGTTTCAAAGTCCCCCAACAACAGGCGACCCCCCGTCACGGTTGCGCTCACCCCCCGGTCAGCGGGGCGACGGAGAGGGTCTTGGTGATCCCGCGCGTGCAGGTTTCGAAGGCCAGCGGGGCGATCTTGTTGCCGTGGCCGCCGGGGATGCCGACCCGCAGGCCGGCCGCGGTCGTCACCTTGCACTTGTCGGCGGGGAAGTTCAGGGCGTCGACGATCCGCAGGGTCGCGGTCGCGCTCTGGCCGGGGGCGAGCGTCACCCGTTTCACTTTCTTGCCCTTTTCGTGGGTCGCGAAGGCGCCGATCCGCCGGCCTTTCAGGTCGACCGCGTTCACCTTCGGATACCCCTTCACCGTGCAGGTCGAGGCGGAGAGGTTGGTCAGCTCGATCCGGTAGTAGACGCTGCCCGCCGCGCCGCCGCCCGGTTCTTCGCCCGCCCAGACGACGAGGCCGGAGGCCGCGCAGGCCTTGCTCGCGGTCCCCGCCGGGGCGGCGGAGGCGGAGGACGGCACCGCCGCGAGCAGCAGCGCGGCAGCCAGGGCAGGGGCGAGGAGCAGACGGGCTTTCATGCCCTCACCCGTAGCCCGTCGAGGGCGATCTCAAACGCCCGCGCCGAGGCCCGCTCGCGCTCGGCCCGGTCGCGCAGCGCGGCGACCGCGCCGTCGACCATCGCCAGCACGGTCAGCGCGTCGTCGGCTGTCAGGTCGGGACGCACGAGGCCCGCCGTCCGGGCCGCCTCCAGGCGCGGCGCCACCAGGGCGCGGACCCGCTCGGTCAGCCGCTCGACCTGGCTCTCCTCGACCTCGCCGGCGCGGATCGCCGCGATCAGCCCCTGCGAGCGCAGCTGCGCGGCGATCATCTCCCGCAGCAGCGCCTCCAGCGACTCGGGGTCGATCGGCTCGGCGGCGAGCCGCTCCTCGAGCGCGCCCATGTCCTCCTCCGCCAGCGCCACCAGCAGCGCCCGACGATCGGCGAAGTGGCGGTACACGGTCGCCTGCCCGACCCCCGCCTCCTGGGAGATCTCGGCGAATGACGCCTCGGTGTCGTCGCGGTAGAGCTCGCGCGCCGCACCGAGGATCGCCCGCCGGCTGCGGACCGCGTCCTTGCGCAGGTTCGTCGTCACCGCCCAAACCTAAGGCGAGGGGAGGGGCGATGCAAGAACTGAGAACGACTTCTCAGCTTTGCTACCCTGCCCCGATGTCCGTCACCGCCGAGTCCGCCCCGCCCGCGCCCGCAGGTCGCGCCGGTCGCCGCGGCCACCCCTGGCTCACGCTGGCCAGTGTCGCCCTCGGCGTGATCATGGTCGGGCTCGACGGCTCCGTCGTCGCGATCGCCAACCCGGTGATCGGCGAAGACCTCGGCGCCTCGCTCTCCCAGCTGCAGTGGATCACCAACGCCTACCTGCTGACCCTCGGCGTCACCCTGATCCTGGCGGGCAAACTCGGCGACCGCTATGGCCGCCGGCTGATGTTCCTGGTCGGCGTGGTCGGCTTCGGCCTCGCCTCGGCGGGCATCGGCCTGATCGGCTCGACCACCGGGGTGATCGCCCTGCGCGTCGTCCAGGGCGCCTTCGGCGCGCTCCTGATGCCGAACTCGCTGGCGATCCTGCGCGCCACCTTCCCACCCGAGAAGCTGAACATGGCGATCGGCATCTGGGGCGGCTCCTCGGCGATCTCGGTCGCCCTCGGCCCGATCGTCGGCGGCCTCCTGGTCGAGCACGTCTCCTGGGAGTCGGTCTTCTTCCTCAACCTGCCGATCGCCGCGATCGCCCTCGTGATCGGCGCCTCCGTCCTCGCCGAGAGCCGCTCGCACGCCGAGCAGCACCCCGACCTCCCCGGGATCGCGCTGCTCGGCGCGGGCCTCTTTGCGATCGTCTTCGGCCTGATCAAGGCGCAGGAATGGGGCTGGACCTCGGCCAGCACGCTCGGCTTCCTGATCGGCGGCATCGCCCTGCTCGTCGCCTTCGGCCTGGTCGAGGCGCGCACCCGCTTCGCCCTGCTGCCGATGCGCCTCTTCCGCAACCGCTCGCTGTCGATCGGGACGGCGACGATCCTGGTCGGCTTCCTCGGCATGTTCGGCGTCCTCTTCTTCCTCACGCTCTACCTGCAGAACGTGCACGGCTACTCGCCGGTCCAGGCGGGCGTGCGGCTGCTGCCGCTCAGCCTCTCGATGATGTTCGGCTCGCCGCTCGGCGGCGTCCTCACCGAGAAGCTCGGGCCGCGCCCGCCGCTGGTCGCCGGGCTGGCGCTGCTCGGCGCGGCGCTCTTGCTGATGACCGGCCTCGAACCTGACTCCAGCTACGGCAGCCTCTGGCCGCCGCTGGTGATGGTCGGCCTCGGGCTCGGCTTCGTCATCACCGCCTCGGCCGAGGCGATCGTCGGCAACGCTCCCGTCGACGACGCCGGCGTCGCCAGCGGCCTGCAGTCGACCGCGATCCAGGTCGGCGGCGTGATGGGCACCGCGATCCTCGGCTCGATCCTCGCCGGCCAGGTCGGCTCCGTCCTCTTCGAGAAGCTGACCGCCGCCGGCGTCCCCGCCGCGCTCGCCCGGCAGCTCGAAGGCGCGAAGGAGCTGGTCGGCCAGGGCGCGGCGCCGGTCCAGGGCGTCCCGGCCGATCTCCAGGCCGCCGTCGTCACCGGCAGCCACGAAGCCTTCATGGCCGGCCTCCACACCTCGATGCTGGTCGGCGGCATCCTCGCCCTGGCCGCCGCCGCGGCCGCCCTCTTCGTGCAGCGCACCGAGCTGCCCGAGGCCGCCGCGGCCGCCGCGGCCTGACCCTTCGCGGTGAGTTCGCACTTCGCCGCGCATAGCGCGGTCTTCTGCGAACTCAGTCGGGGTCGCGCGGCGAGGGCGCCTCGGGGGGCGAGCCGGGCAGCACGTCCGGGGCGCTCGTCCGCGCCACGTCGGCCGCGTGGTCGTCGGGCATCTCCTGGGACTCGCGCTCGGCGGCGACGCGGCGGCGGTAGAGGTCGACCTCGCGGGCGACGGTGT
This sequence comes from uncultured Actinomycetes bacterium, assembly GCA_937907435.1. Lineage (GTDB taxonomy): Bacteria > Actinomycetota > Thermoleophilia > Solirubrobacterales > 70-9 > VAYN01. The sequence continues at coordinate 5,677 of CALCIA010000205.1, read as the reverse complement.
CCTCGTCCCAGCCCAGCGGGTCCGCCATCAGCCGCGCCGCCGGCTCGGCGCTCGCCAGGCCGCGGTCCCAGGCCTCGATCGAGATCCGGGTGCGGCGGGTGAGCACGTCCTCGAGGTGCTGGGCGCCCTCGTGGGTCACCGCGTGGCGCACCTCGGCGGCGAGGTAGTCGTCGGCGCCGGGCAGCGGCTCGGCCAGGGCCGGGTCACGGGCGATCTCCGCGGTCAGCTCGAAGATGCGCGAGCCGAAACGGCCGAGCAGGTGCTGGACGCGGGCGGGGTGGAGGCCGGTCTCGGCGGCGAGGCCCTCGGTGCGGTTGCGCAGCGCCTCGAAGCCCTCGGCGCCGACCAGCGGCGTCAGGTGGGTGACCGACGGCGCCACCCGCTTTTCCATCGAGCGCGCGGCGGCGTCGACGGCGTCCTTCGCCATCACCCGGTAGGTCGTGTACTTGCCGCCCGCGACCGCCACCAGCCCGGGGACCGGCACCGCCACGGTGTGCTCGCGGCTGAGCTTCGAGGTGCTCTCCGACTCGTGCGAGAGCAGCGGCCGCAGGCCCGCGTAGACGCCCTCGACGTCGGCGTGGGTGAGCGGCTCGCGCAGCACCTTGTTCACCCGCTCGAAGATGTACTCGATGTCGGAGCGGCTCGCCGCCGGGTGGGCGCGGTCGAGCTTCCAGTCGGTGTCGGTGGTGCCGACGATCCAGTGCCGCCCCCAGGGGATGACGAAGAGGACGCTCTTCTCGGTGCGCAGGATCAGGCCGGTGTCGAGCTGCAGGCGGTCGCGCGGGATCAGCAGGTGGATGCCCTTCGAGGCGCGCACGTGGAACTTGCCCCGCTCGCCGACCATGTTCTGGATGTCGTCGGTCCACACCCCGGTGGCGTTGATCACCTGTCGCGCGCGCACCTTGATCTCGGCGCCGCTGTGCGCGTCACGGGCGACGACGCCGGTGACCCGCTCGCCCTCGCGCAGGAAGCCGACGACGGCGATGTTGTTGGCGACCTGGGCGCCGTAGCGGGCGGCGGTGCGGGCGACGGTCATCGTGTGGCGGGCGTCGTCGACCTGCGCGTCGTAGTACTGGAAGCCGCCGATCATCGCGTCGTCGCGCAGCGCCGGGGCGATCCGCATCGCCTTGCGCCGCGACAGCCGACGGTGCCCCGGCACGCCCTGGTGGCCGCCGCCGAGGGTGTCGTAGAGGATCATCCCGGCGCCGATGTAGGGCCATTCCCAGTGCGCCTCGAGCGGGTAGAGGAAGGGGACCGGGCGGACCAGGTGCGGGGCCAGCCGGCTCAGCAGGAGGCCGCGCTCGCGCAGCGCCTCGCGGACCAGGCCGAAGTCTTTCTGCTCCAGATAACGGAGGCCGCCGTGGATCAGCTTGCTCGACCGCGACGAGGTCCCCGCCGCGTAGTCGCGCGCCTCCAGCAGCGCCACCGAGAGGCCGCGGGTTGCCGCGTCGAGCGCCGAGCCGGCCCCGGTCGCGCCGCCGCCGATCACGACGACGTCGAATTCCTCGCCGCCGAAGCGCTCGATCGCCGCGCGGCGCGCCTCCGGGCTCAGCCGGTCGTCCGGGCCGAGGCGGGCGGCTGATTCGTTTTCGCTTTTCGTGGGCACTGGTCGTTGCAAGGGATACCCGGTCAGGGCCGGGACCAACGTAACAAGGAGCGAACATGGCCCAGGACGCGTCGGCGGAGAGCTCGGGCCGCGGCTACCGCGGCGGTGAGGGGACGCGGCGTTGGGCTTGGCAGCGGACGACCTGGGGCGAGGCCGGTTCCGAGTTCCTCGGCACCTTCGTCCTGATCATGTTCGGTGACGGCGTCGTCGCCACCTGCGTGGCCGGCCTCAGTCAGTCGGGCCGCTCCGGGCTCGCCTTCGGCACCCCGGACTGGATCCTGATCATCTGGGGCTGGGGCCTCGCGGTCACCTTCGGCGTCTACGTCGCGGGCGGCGTCTCCGGCGCCCACATCAACCCCGCGGTCACCTTCGCCCAGGCGCTGCGGCGCGGCTTCCCCTGGCGGAAGGTGCCGGCCTACGTCGTCGCCCAGATCGCGGGCGCCTTCGTCGCCGCGGCGCTCGTCTACTTCAACTACCGCTTCGCGATCGGCAGCTTCGAAAGCGCCGAAGAAATCACCCGCGGCAGCTCCGACTCGATCGGCACCTTCTCGATCTTCGCCACCTTCCCGGCCGAATACTTCACCTCCTGGTTCGGCCCGTTCATGGACCAGGTGATCGGCACCGCCCTGCTCGTCGCCTGCATCTTCGCCGTGATCGACGAGTACAACGCGCCCGCCAAGGCGAACCTGGCGCCGTTCATCATCGGCCTCGTCGTCGTCGCGATCGGCATCTCCTTCGGCGTCAACGCCGGCTATGCGATCAACCCGGCGCGCGATCTCGGCCCGCGCCTCTTTGCCTGGGCGCAAGGTTGGGGGAAGATCGCGATGCCAGGTGATTACGGCAACGTCAACACCTACTTCTGGATCCCGATCGTCGGGCCGCTCCTCGGCGGCGCGATCGGGGCCTACGTCTACGACATCTTGATCCGGGGCGTGCTGATCGCCCGCGGGGTGAAGCCGGACCCGGAGATGGTCGAAGAGGCGCAAACCACCATCGAGGAGGAGGACTGAGATATGGCGGAGTACGTCGCCGCGATCGACCAGGGGACCACGTCGAGCCGCCTGATCCTGTTCGACAAGGACGGCCGGATCGAGTGCGTCGACCAGCGCGAGCACGAGCAGATCACGCCGCGGGCGGGCTGGGTCGAGCACGACGCGAAGGAGATCTGGCGGCGCACGCGCGAGGTGATCGGCGGGGCGATGGCGAGCTCCGACGCCGAGGCCGGCGACGTCGCCGCGATCGGCATCACCAACCAGCGCGAGACGACCGTGGTCTGGGACCGCGAGACCGGCGAGCCGGTCTACAACGCGATCGTCTGGCAGGACACGCGGACCGAAGACATCGTCGCCGAGCTGGCCGGCGACGAGGGGCCGGACCGCCTCCGCAAGGACGTCGGCCTGCCGCTCTCGACCTACTTCTCCGGGCCGAAGATCAAGTGGATCCTCGACCACGTGGAGGGGGCGCGGAAGCGCGCCGAGGCCGGCGAACTGGCCTTCGGCAACATGGACACCTGGGTGCTCTGGAACCTCACCGGCGGCAAGAACGGCGGCGTCCACGCGACCGACGTCACCAACGCCTCGCGCACGATGCTGATGAGCCTGGAGACGCTCGACTGGCACCAGCCGAGCCTCGACCTGATGGGCATCCCCAGGTCGATGCTGCCGGAGATCCGCTCCTCCTCGGAGGTCTACGGCGAGGCGCAGGGCACCGCGCTCGGCGGCCGCCCGGTGGCGGGCATCCTCGGCGACCAGCAGGCGGCGATGTTCGGTCAGACCTGCTTCGACCCCGGCGACGCGAAGAACACCTACGGCACCGGCTCGTTCCTGCTCGTCAACACCGGCGAGGAGATCGTCCACACCGACAAGCTGCTGACCACGGTGGGGGCGAAGCTCGGTCCCGACGGCCCGCCCGTGTACATGCTCGAGGGCTCGATCGCGGTGACCGGCGCCGCGGTCCAGTGGCTGCGCGACCGGCTCGGGATCATCAAGGAGGCCCCGGAAGTCGAAGCGCTGGCGAAGTCGGTCGACGACAACGGCGGCGTCTACTTCGTGCCCGCCTTCTCCGGCCTCTTCGCTCCCTACTGGCGCGAAAACGCACGCGGCGTGATCGTCGGCCTCACCGCCTACGCCAACAAAGGGCACATCGCGCGGGCGACGCTGGAGGCGACGGCCTGGCAGAGCCGCGAGGTGGTCGACGCCGCCAACGACGTCGCCGACGTGCCGTTCTCGGAGCTGAAAGTCGACGGCGGCATGACCGCCGACGAGCTGCTGATGCAGTTCCAGGCCGACGTGCTCGGCGTGCCGGTGATCCGCCCGGCGGTGACCGAGACGACGGCGCTCGGCGCCGCCTTCGCCGCCGGCCTGGCGACCGACTTCTGGTCGGGCACCGACGAGCTGCGCGAGCGCTGGGAGGAGGACAAGCGCTGGGAGCCCGCGATGGACGAGGCTGAACGCGAGCGGCAGTACGGCCAGTGGAAGAAGGCGGTCGAGCGGACCTTCGACTGGGTCGAGTGACCGGCGCGCAGGTAGCTTGAGGCCATGGCGATCGAGTCGTGGCTGATGGACATGGACGGGGTGCTGGTCCACGAGGCCGAAGCGCTCCCCGGCGCCGACCGCTGGCTCGCCCGGCTGCGCGAGCTCGGCCTCCCCTTCCTGCTGCTCACCAACAACTCGATCTTCACCCGGCGCGACCTGGCGGCGCGGCTGCGGGCGAGCGGCCTCGACGTGCCCGAGGAGTCGATCTGGACCTCGGCCTCGGCCACCGCCCGCTTCCTCGAAACGCAGCGGCCGAACGGCACCGCCTTCGTCGTCGGCGAGTCGGGGATCTCGACCCAGCTCTACCAGGCGGGCTACACGCTGACCGACAACGATCCCGACTACGTCGTCCTCGGCGAGACCCGCACCTACTCCTTCGAGCGCATCACCCAGGCGATCCGCCTGATCGCCGGCGGCGCCCGCTTCATCGCCACCAACCCCGACCCGACCGGCCCCTCGCCGAGCGGCCCGCTGCCCGCGACCGGCTCCGTCGCCGCCCTGATCACCCGCGCCACCGGCGTCGAGCCCTACTTCGTCGGCAAGCCGAACCCGCTGATGATGCGCAGCGCCCTCAACGCCCTCGAGGCCCACTCGGAGACGACCGCGATGATCGGCGACCGCATGGACACCGACATCGTCGCCGGCCTCGAGGCGGGCATGGAGACGATCCTCGTGCTGTCCGGCGTCACCACCCGCGAGGAGGCCGAGCGCTTCCCCTACCGCCCGAGCCGCATCGTCGACTCCGTCGCCGATCTGGTCGACGACCTCTAGGCTTCAGGCATGAACGACGACTGGCGCCTGCAGATCGACCTCGACGACGCCGGGATCGGGGGGCAGATCTCCGACCACCTGCGCGCCGCCGAGCTCGAGCACGACCTCGAGACCGCCTTCGACCAGCGGGTGATCGTCAGCCACGAAGGCGAGCGGATCTACCTCTACGCGGGCGACCGCGCCCAACTCGAGCGCGCCAAGGGCGTGGTCCAGGGGCAGCTCGACCAGAAGGGCTGGGACGCGAGGTTCGACCTCCGCCACTGGCACGAGGACGCCGAGGACTGGGAGGACCCCGACGCCGCCGAGCCGACCACCGCGGCCGCGAAGGAGGCCGAGCACGAGCGGCTGATGAAGACCGAGGACGAAGAGACTGCCGCCCGCGGCGGGCTCGCCGAGTTCGAGGTGCGGGTCGAGTTCCCCTCCCACCGCGAGGCGAAGGAGTTCGCCGCGAAGCTGGAGGACGAGGGCCTCGAGCCGGTGCGCCGCTGGCGCTACATGGTCGTCGGCGCGGCCGACGAGGACGCCGCCAACGAGCTTGCCGACCGCATCCGCGCCGAGGCGCCCGCCGACAGCAAGGTCACCGCCGAGGGCTCCCTCGCCGCCGCCTGGCGCGAGCGCCCCCCGAACCCCTTCTTCTTTCTTGGCGGGTTGGCCGACGGCTGAGCGTTAGGGGGCGGGCGGGGGTCCGGGGGGCTGGCGGCCGTCCGAGGTGGTTGAGGGTGTCCTGGGCTCCTCATGGGGGTCCTGGCAGGCTGTGACCCCCATG
>CALCIA010000204.1 GCA_937907435.1 uncultured Actinomycetes bacterium | reverse complement strand
GATCATGGTACTGGCCCGGACGGGGGAAGTCTCAGGACGGGGGTTGGAGGCACAAAGAATTGAACATGCATCGTGATAATTAGCCCGCAGCCCTGCCTGCCGCCCGTCCCAACTCGACGATCCGCCCGTTCCTCCGGTCGACGACCAGGCAACCGGTCTCGGCTTGCAGACGGGCGGCGAAGGCCTCCCCCCTCTCGCCATCCTCGCGGCCGTGCCAGGGGGCGACGAAGTAGCCGTCCTGCTCCTCGATCTTGAGGCCGGGGAAGCCGACAAGCACGCGGGCGACTGCCGCCGGGTCCAGTGGCTTTACGGCAATCGCCTTCCGCTCGCGGAGCGCCGCCGGGTCGAGGTGGCCGATCGTCAGGTCGTGGATCATCGCGTTCGTCCCTCCTTCGGCCGCGTGGCCCGCAGGATACGTCGGGCGCCTTCCCGGATCGGCAGCTCCGTGTCCGGGGCGTGCCTCAGCGCCTCGACGTGGCTGCCGCCTCGGCGGGCCTCCTCGTGCTCGTGGGCGATGGCGGCGTCGAACCGGTCGCGGAGCCGGGCTTTCGCCCACTCTCCGCTACCCGGCAGTGTACCCAGAAGCTCGGGATTCAGGACCCCCGAATCGAGCGTCAGGTCACCCGCCACCCGCCGGATCGTTGCCTCCGCCCGACCTCTCATCTGGGATGAAGCAGGCATGGCCCTGCCCGGGGACGCGCGAGCCGGTCTTTTCCGTGGGGATGCCGAGTTCAGCCATGCGGTCGCCAGTCAGGTAGTCGAGTTCCTGGGCGCAGCGGCGGGCGAAATCCTCGGCGTGGTCGGCGGGGTCTGGGGGCGGCTTCTCGGGCATGGAGCAAGGGTAGCAGCGTGGCGGGCGCGGCGCAAGCCGGTTGCGACGGTGAGTTCAGCACGCTTGGGGCATCGAAAGCCGATTCCACCGCCAACGATCGCGCACCGGGGATCAGCATCGGCCGGCTTCCTTCATCGCCTCTTCGACCTCAATTCGATTCACCAGTACGAGCGGATACCGATCCGTGTCGACCTCGGCATGCTCCTGGTCCAGGCCGAGCTGCCGCATGAAGTAGTAAGCCATGCACACTCGCATGACGGCGGAAATCTCGCCGTCGGTCATCCCGTAATCCAACTCCACGGCGCGTCGCGATCCCCCTTTTAGTTTCGGATGGGGGGACAGTTTCAACGTGACTTCGCGCTGCCATCCCGCGTCTCGTGCGGGATCGACGTCATCCGCGCGGACTTCCCCTACCTCGAGAATCCGGGTCAGGACGAGGTCGCGAAAATCCTGGTGTTCATCGCACCAAGCCCGCGCGTGCCAGCGGAAGCCATCGAAACCGAGTGCATGCGGCGCGATCCACCGCAATTTCGGCTGCGGGCTCGATTTCGACTGATAGTTGACCCGGAGCGAAGCCCGCGTGCGGATGGCATCGAGGATGCGCCTGAGTATCCCAGGCTCGATACGGCGTCGCAGGATCGGGACGATGGAGTAGGACGGTAGCCGCACGGCCCACGCCTCATTCTCGGCCAAAATGCCGGCCTGAATCAGGCGAAGTTGGGCTAAGTACTCGTCGGCGGAAGGCTTGAAGAAGACGGGCTTGAACTTCTTGCCGGCTACGTATGTCTTACGGGTCTTGTCATAGACCGCGTTGCCCTTTGCGGCCATCTGGTATTCCGCCAGGTCCGAGGACGCCTGAGGGACGGACATGCCGAAGAACGAGACGAGATCGCCGCGGTTGATGTGCCCCTCCCAAAACAATCGGAAGTCGATGAACTCTAGCCGCCGCTCGACAGGTCGGCGCCCCTTCTTTCGGTCGTCGCCCGATGGTGTTGCCATCACCGCCCCAAACGCGTATACTTTCTGAACGGGTCGTTTTTTGCGATCCATTGGCTTTGTACGCCCACCGGCTCTCGCTGTCAAGTCGGAGAGCCCGGATTCCCGTACGCGCCATCCCCTGAAAACTGAACAATTGCATCCCATGGGTCGACTGGCACCTGGGCGAGCCATGAGGGGGATCATCCACCCGTTCCGGGCGTAAACGACTTGGAGTTCCCATGTCCATCAAAGGAAGATTCGAGCGGTTCACACGGCGGATCAAGCCGACGGAGGAGCACTTCAAGGAGGCGAACCGTCAGACCAAGCACATGATCGATGAACTGCACGACAAGGTCTCCAAGGACGGCAGTTTCACTCTCGAAAAAGTGCTCCGGGCTGGGTCGAACGCCAAGCACACGTCACTCCGCAAGACCGAGGAAAACCGTTTCGACGTAGACCTGGGCGCCTACTACTCGGGCAAAGGGGCGACCAAGGATCGTCTCGGCACGCTGCTGGAGTTCACACACGATAGGCTAATCGATATCTATCACCAGAAGGACCGGAAGGATTTCGAGATCCTCGAAAGCGCCGTGCGGGTCCGCTTCGTCAGCGGGATCAAGCTCTGGGTCGATGTCGCCCCGATTATCAAGGACGACACACTCAAGATCGAGAACGCCGGCTGGATTCCCCGCAAAGACAAGTGGCGGCTCACCTCGGTGACGGCCCACAACGACTTCGTGTCGCGGCGGACCGTCCAAAGCAAGGTCGTGTCCGGCCCGGTCCACTTCAACCGGCTGGTCCGCATGATGAAGTGGTGGAACAACTTGCAGGGCGAACTCGTCCAGCCATCGATCTTTTGTGAGCTGATCGCGGCTGCGGCCTTCGCAGAGACGGGGGTTACCGCGGAGTGGCAGTCGAGCCTCCGGCAGATCTTCAACTTCCTCCGCCGTCACCAACTGCGTCAACCGATCGTCTTCGGCGATTACTACGTCCCAAGCCGGGTCGTTCTGCCGAGCGACGAGGTGATCGTGCTGGATTCGGTCAACGCCTCGAACAACGTGACCCGCGAGTGGACCGCGGCGACGCGTGAGCAGTTCCTCGACGGGGTGCAGGAGGCATACGACGCCATGATGGACGCCCGCGTTGCGGAGAACGCCGGCGACGAGGACTCGGCCGTCGATCACTGGTGCCGGGTTTTCGGCGATGCCTTCCGGGATCTCTCCGAGAACGAGGAGGACTAATAGATGTCCGCGACTCAGACCCGCGCGGGAACCCAGACGGGAACCCTCAGCAAGATTGTCTATGTGGCGAGAAAGGTCGAGGCGGACCTCCTCGCCATCATCGACACCTACAGTTACGGCTACGAGTCTTGGGCGGTCAAAGTGATGAGCGACGTGCGCGTGCTTATGGACGAGGAAGTCATCGAGAAAGTCTCTCTCGTCTGGACCCGGGCCGGCACAAACGAAGTGCTCGATGCCTATTCGTATCGAGTCATCATCGGCGGCCTCGGAGTGGCCGACGACCGATCCGGCAATATCCGCTACCGCTCGGAATTGGTCGGGGCCGAGTTTCACTTCCGGGTCGAATACAAGCCGCGCTGGTGGGAACTCGCACCCGCGGACAAGAAAGACATTCAGGATCGTCTGATATTGCCGTGGACCACCGGCGGTGTGCTGGACTACAGCAAGGGCCGCTGGGAGAGCGACAAGACGTACTCCAAGGACGACTTCGGCGTGGCTCGCGACCGCTTCATCCGTTGAGGAATCGATGGTTTACATGCAGTTGGTCGGGAGCGGCGGGGAACCCCTCGGCATGCTGAACGCCAGTGCCGACGAGATCATCGTCGAGGCGGAGCAGCACGCGCGCGACAGCAATATGTCGAAGCGGCGATGTTTCCCATTGATCCTCCGGCAGCATGTTGAGGCAGCGGGCTTCACCATCGGAGAGCCGGACTTGGTCGACGCCATGTCCAAGCTCGAAGGCGTGCGGGGCGGCGACCGTCCGGACGCGATCCGACTCCGAGTGCGGCCGGACCCGGCCGCTGGCATCGGCAAGGAAAAAGGCCAGAAGATGAGCGCCAAGATGTCGCACGCCAGCCGCTTTTTCGAGGCCGAGCGAGTCTATCCCAACCCCGATGCGCGGGAGTGGTACGACCGGCTGGTCGGCATCGACGAACACAAGCAGCGCCTGCTGCTCGAGCTCGAACTACTCCTCTACCCCGACCGGCTGGCCGAGTGGAGCCGAAAGCACCACGGCAGGGAGATTCGCGCGTGCCAGATCATGGCGCGCCGCGCGCCGCTGGTGCTTCTCGAAGGAGATGTCGGCTGCGGCAAGACCGTGCTGGCGGAGACCATCGGCGACGCGCTGGCGGGGCTGGCCGGCGGCAAGGTTCACCTGCTGAAGGTCAACACGCAGGTGCGCGGCACGGGCATGGTGGGCGAGATGACAGACCTGATCGTGCAGGCCTTCATGCAAGCCGAGGCGCGGGCCGACGCGCTGAAAGGCCAGCCTCTGCTCCTGCTGATCGACGAGGCCGACGCGCTGGCCGCGAAGCGAGTGGACCAGCACATGCACCACGAGGATAAGGCCGGGCTGAACACATTGCTGCAACGGATCGACGGCCTGCGGCTCGGCGGCCGTCGCATCGCCGTCCTGTTCATCACCAACAGGCCCGACGCCCTCGACCCGGCTATCCGGCGGCGCGCGGCGCTGCACCTAACCTTCCGGCGGCCGGATGACGAGCAGCGGGCCGAGTTGTTCCGCCAGTCGCTCCCGGAGGTGGAGATAACCCCCAAGCATTTCCGCGAGCTGGTAGCCGCGACCGGGGCCGACGCGCAGAAGAGGTTCGGGGCGACCTACACCTGGTCAGACATCACCGACCGACTTGTGCCAGCGGCGATGCGGGATGCGTACGCCGCGCGACGCCCGTTGACATCTGCGGACATCGTTCAGCACGCGCAGACGATGGAGCCGACGCCTCTCATGCAGGAGGTCGAGAACAATGGCCGGTAAGGAAGAGTGCTTCATCTCTGTGGACGTTGAGACCGCGGGGCCGATCCCCGGCGACTACAGCATGTTGTCGCTCGGGGCCTGCGTCGTCGGCTGTGCGACCGAGGCGTTCTACGTCGAGATCAAGCCGATCAACGACAACTTCGTGCCGGACGCGCTCAGAGTAAGCGGATTTGACCTGGCCAAACTCGCGAACACCGGCGAGCCCCCCGAGGCCGCCGTGAAGAAGTTGGCCGAGTGGATAAAGAAAGTCGCGGGGGAAGCGACGCCCGTCTTCGTCGGCTTCAACGCGGGCTTCGACTGGTCCTTCGTCAACTGGTACCTCATCCGTTATCTGGGTGAAAACCCGTTCGGCTTCGCCCCTCTGGACGTCAAGGCCTACTACATGGGCTTGGTCGGTTGCGGTTGGGAGGAGACGAAGTCGAGCCGCATCCGGCCGGAATTCCAGCCCGTCAAGCCCGGCGACCACAACGCGCTGGCCGACGCCCGCGCGCAAGCGGAAATGTTCGAGAAGATGCTCGCGGCCAAGAGATCCTGACCGAGACCGCTCCATGATTCCGACCGGATATGACCCGATCACCCTGAACCACTGGCTCTGGTTCAAGTACCAGTGCCACGAAAGCTCGCCGGCGGATTTCCAGCGGCTGTTCGAGAACATCATCAAGCGCGCCCGCCCCGAGTTCATGCAGATCCGTCCCTATGGGAATATCGGCGACCGGAAATGTGACGGCCTCTTCCACGACGCCGGCACGGTTTTTCAGGTCTATTCGCCCGACGAGCTCAAGCAGGCGGAACTTCAGGCGAAGATCGAGGAAGACTGCGACGGTGCCGTGGACCACTGGAAGTCGAGCCTGAAGAAGTGGGTATTCGTGTACAACGCACGCCGGGGGTTGCCGCCGGACATCCCGTTGACACTGGAGAAGCAAAAGCACAAGTATCCATCGATCACAATCGACCACATCAGCAGCGACAACCTGTGGGAAATGGCGCGCGGGCTGACCATCCAGCAGCGGTCCGAGATCCTCGGTGCGCCAAATGGGTACGAGCACCTGTTCTTCGCGTCGGGGGCGAGCGAGAAGGAGATTGAGCAAGCGGTTGCGGAGGGCCGGTTCGTGCTGGTCCAAGACCTTATGTCGCCGGTCAACCTGCGCGACGTGGCTACGGCGATGCAGCCGCGCCGTCCGTTCGGCGCGCCGCTGTGGGTGCGGCCACGGGTCGGAGACTCCCCATGGGCGGAGTCGGCGGCCGAGCAGTCCAGGATCGTGGATGACGCAATCAAGAGGGGCCGGGAGCTGCTGCCGAAATTCTCGGTCTTCAGCTTCGCGCAGATCCCGTTGGCCCTGCATCTGGGGTTTGCTCTATCGGACCGGGTCGAGGTGGAGTGCTACCAGTACCACCGGGAGAGGAAAACGTGGCGGTGGCTCGACGACGCTGCCAACGCGGACCACGACATCATCGTAAAAGGGCTGCCGACCAGGAAAGTCAACAAGACCGGCGATGCCGTGATACGCGTCTCGCTTAGCGCGAAGATCGCGCCCGAAGACACGAGGGCCGTGGTGAAGGGCGTCGTTGAGATCGATTTGTCGGTGAACAAGCCGGACGTCTTGTGGCTTCAGTCACCGACTCAACTGGGCGTCGTAGGCAGCCAGTTCCGCGAGGTGTTGAGGGTGATCAGGACCTGTGTGCCAAATTGCCGCCGGATTCACCTGTTTTACGCTGGTCCGACCGGCGGTGCGGTGACCATTGGACAGCAGATCAACCCGCGGATGAACCCGCCGGTCGACACCTATGAGTTCTCGCAGCAATGGACCCCGCGATACCAGCGAGCACTATCTCTTCAGGAAGAACGTGCGCCAGGCCAATCCGGCGGCATCTCCGCCGCGCCGCTGGTTCCCTCGGTTTCAACCGGCGACGGGCCTCTGTCCACCGTCACAAGCGGGAACTCAAAGGCGCAGTTGGTTATCCAGTTCGTCGCCGGAGACCGCGGCGGCGGCCCAAGATCGCAGATTCAAGTGCCTCGCGAGGAGAAAGGCATCACAGAGGCGGTCAGGCTCGGCCAACTCCGGGATTCGTTCGGCTTCGCGCACCCGGTGTTCGCCGCGAGCATCGACGACATGATCGCTTGCCATCGCAACCGGCCCGCGATTGTGCACTTCGTCGGACACGGCGAGGAGAGGCGAATGGTGCTGGTACGGGACCGCGACGCTCTGGTCGAGCTGCTCTCGCTGGATCTGGGTCAGGTCGAGACGCTCTTTCGTAACTTCCCTTCCAAGGTCCGACTCGTTTTCTTCAACACGTGCCGGTCGCTGGAGCTTGCCCGTCACATCACGGCCCGTGGGGTCGTCGATCTTGCGATCGGGGTGGAAGGAGTGATCCCCGACGATCAGGCGGTCAGATTCGCGATCACCTTCTACCGTCAGTTATCGGAGGGGATGTCCCTTCAGGCCGCGTTCGAGATGGCCGGGCTGCAACTTGGGGATCTCGATGCCTCATCCCGCCCCCAGTTACTCGCATCCTCCGGAGTGGCGCCAGACAAGGTCGTTTTTGCCACGACAGATTCAATCTGACCCGAACCATGTGGACGGAGGCACCATTGAGCACCGAATCCCTGCGTGACCTTCATTACCGCCTTCGTCCGGACAGGGACCGCCCGGCCCGCGGGTTCAGCCCTGACATGGCGGAGGCCAGCGCACTGCTGCATAAGCCCTACGCCGAGGAACATGAGATCGAGGAGGCCCTCCAGCATTGGTGCAAGACGCGCCAGCCTTGTCAGTTCGGCCGGGCCGCGGCGAGCCAGGGGCAGATCTTCTTCTGCATACTTCGAGAGCGCGACCTTGAGGACGGGCCGAGCGGGGACCGAGCCATCGCTGACAGAATTGCCGCCGCAAAGCGGCAGTGGAAGCAGCGGGCCGTGACGAACCCGAGCAACCCGCCGCATAGTTTTGTGCTTGTTTTTGGTTCGCCGCATGTAATGGAGGCGAGCGCGGACGACAATTTGCGCCGGTTCGCAAACCGACTTCTGGAGCTGAGCGGTTGGAAGCCGGAACGGCGGGCTCGTCGTGGTGAGAACACTATTTCCAGCGACTATCTCTACCTCAAGAATCCGCAGACCAAGGCGTACCACGGGTTCCGCTTCAACCTGGACTTCTTCGCCGCCGCCGGCGACGGCACCTGGTGGCACGACCACCGTTTCCCGGGCGGCGTCGCGTTCACGGCCAACGCCACCGGCCATATGAAGGCGTTCATGGACTGGTACAGCGAACCGGGCCGGGATCACGGAGGATGGGCGGTCACACAGGCAATGATGACGATCGCGCGTTCACACCCAACCAAGCCGATCGAGAACGGAGACAAGAGCGAGAAGACCGCCAGGGAGGAGGGACGCGTCACCTGGCTGCTGGATCTGAACCAGGAGGCGAAGCCTATCGTGTCTAGACTGGAATGTCCGCTGGGCAAGGTTCCCGGGCAATTGGCAGGGAAGGATTGGACGAAATACGAGGGGCTGATCCACACCGACAACGCCGTCCGCGAGGAATTCTTCGACGGTCGGGAAGAACCGTTGTCCAAGCACAAACCGCCGCTAATGGATTTCACGTACCTGTACGACAACACCCAGCCCGATTTTACCGACTTCACCGGGGGCCGAATCTTCACCGAGGACGAAGTCTACGCAGACATTGACAGCCCGGAAAACTGGTCGCACCGCGAGGGCGGGTATCAGCCGGTCTCGCGGACGCCGGAGCAGACGGAGGAAGTTGCGGCACTGCTGAGCGCCTGCTTGAAATGGGACGAAATCGACGACTGAAAGCGATCTGAGTCGGAGACGTCTACGCAGGGCGGGTAGATCGCGATTCCGACGCTGAACCGGAAGGGGGAAGGATGGCGTTGCACGGCCTATTTATCGGTATCGACCGTTTCGCCTCGCGCCGCATTGATTGGCTTACCTGTGCACGCCGGGATGCGGTCGCGCTCCACGCCCTGTTCACCGACACGTTTGGCCCCGGCGCAGCTCTCCTCGATGACGAAAACGCAACACGGTCCGCAATCGAGGCCTGGTTCAAGAAGATGGAGTCATGCAGTCCTGACGACGTCGTGGTCATCACGTTCTCGGGCCACGGCTCGACGACTCATGAGCTGATGACCTTTGACGCGGACCCGCGAGACCTGACGAATTCGGCTATCCCCCTCGCTTTGCTGGCCGAGTGGTTCTCCCGCATCCCCGCCCGACGCCTGCTCTGCGTCCTGGACTGCTGCTTCTCGGGCGAAATGGGGGCCAAAGTCTTTGTTGCCGACGCGACACCGCGGCTGACAGAATCCGGAGAGAGCCTGCTCGAACACATCTCCGGACGCGGTCGGCTGGTATTGACCGCGGCGACCGCAAATCAGCGGGCGTGGGAAGCTGGACGATACCGACACGGCCTGCTCAGCTACCACCTCATCCAGGCGCTGCAGGGGGCCGAGGAGGTGGTCGACGGTGGCAAGGTCCAGGTATACCGGCTGCTGGAGTACGTGTCGCGGAGAGTCACCGCCGATGCCGCTACCGGGTTCGGCAAAGACCAGCATCCGACTGTCCGTGGGCAGCTCGACGGCGAGCTAACTTGGCCCGTCTTCACCCCGCGCGATGCCTACGCGACCGCCTTCCCGTCCCAATGCGTCCAGCCAGTCACCACCGATGTCATGAGCCTTGAGGCGCATGGCTTCCCCACGGAGTTGCTGGCAGCCTGGGCCGGATCGATCACGTCGTTGAATCAGTTGCAGCTCGACGCCATTAACCAGTACGGGCTGCTCAGGGGCGATCACCTGGTCGTCTCCGCCCCGACTTCCTCCGGAAAGACGATGGTGGGAGAGCTGGCGGGGTTGCAAAACGTCCTTGAGCGGAGGCGGGTCTGCTTCCTGTTCCCACTTAAGGCGCTCGTCAACGACAAGCACCGCCAATTCACACGGACCTATCAGGGCTACGGCATTCGCGTCGTCCGGGCTACCGGAGAGATTTCTGACGACATCCCTGCCATGATGCGGGGCCATTACGACATATGCCTTCTGACCTACGAGAAGTTCACATCGCTCGCGGTCGCTGCGCCGCATCTCCTCGCGCAGCTCGGCACCATCGTGGTTGACGAGGTGCAAATGGTTGCGGACCCGTCGCGCGGCGCCAACCTGGAGTTCCTCCTGACCTTAATCCGGATGAGGCGGAAGAACGGCATCGAGCCGCAGCTCATCGCGCTCTCCGCCGTCATTGGTGATACCAACGGACTGGAGCGCTGGCTCGGAGCAAGACTGCTCCGTCGGACCGAGCGGCCTGTCCCGCTAGACGAGGGGATTCTACTCGCCGACGGCCGCTTCCGGTACGTCGATTCGACGGGCCAGGAGCAGATCGCCGGGCCGCTCATCAGGCGGGAATTCCGCAAGGACTCGAGTCAGGACTGGATCGTACCTCTGGTACGGAAGCTCGTGGGCGAAGGAAAACAAGTGATCGTCTTCCGGGAAACTAAGGGTGAGGCTCGCGGCTGCGCCGGTTACCTGGCCGATTCGCTGGGCCTGCCCCCGGCACAGCAGGCGCTTGACTCACTGCCGAGGACTGAGTCGTCGGTCGCATCGCGGTCGCTGCGCGAATCGCTTGGACGTGGGGTGGCGTTCCATACGGCCGACCTTGACCGAGACGAGCGGCTCGTGATCGAGGAGCAATTCCGCGAGCGGGAGAGCACGATTCGAGTCATCGCGGCGACGACGACTCTGGCGATGGGCGTCAACACGCCTGCGGAGGCCGTTATCATCGCCGGACTGATGCACCCGGGGGACAAGCCGTACACCGTCGCCGAATACAAAAACATCGTCGGACGGGCCGGCCGGCTCGGCTTCAGCGAGAGGGGCACATCGTTCCTCCTCGCTCTCAACTCTAGGGAAGAACACACCGGCTGGAATCGGTACGTGAAGGGCTCGCCCGAGGATCTGGGTTCGCGCTTCGTCGCGGACGGGACCGACCCTCGGACGCTGATCCTGCGCGTCCTGGCCGCGGCACGCAGCACGAAGGTAAAAGGCGTCCCGGCCGCAGACGTGATCGACTTTCTCGAGGGGAGTTTCGGGGCCTTTCAGAAGCGCCAGGCAGTCGACAATTGGTCGTGGAACCGGGAAGAACTGGGAGCCGCGCTGGCGGAGCTCGAACAACATCGCCTCATCGAGACAGGAGATGGAGGCCACTATCACCTCACGCCGCTCGGTCGGTTCGCCGGCGAAGCCGGAGTCCAGGTCGAGTCGATCATCCGCCTCGTCGCTACATTGACCCCGTTATCCGCGAGCGAGATTACGGACCCAGTCCTGATCGCGGCGACTCAACTCACGTGCGAACTCGACGATCTCTCGTTCCCGATGAACAGGAGGAGCAAAGAAAAGGAGCCACAGACATGGTTCAGGACTCTCGGCACTCAGGGCATTCCTAGCACTTTGCTGAGCAGCCTTCGTCGCTACGTCTCGGACGAGCACACCGGCACGATGCGTGCAAAGAAGGGGTCGGCATGCCTCTTCTGGATCAGCCCTACGCCGATGGCCGAGATCGAGAGTGCGCTGACCCAGCATGGCGGAGCGTGGGACGGAGCAGCCGGGCCGGTGCGGACGGTCTCGACTCGAACCTGCGATCTTCTGCCGGCGGTTGCCCGTGTCGCGCACTTCCTCTACCCGGATATGGAACTGGCCGATCGAGTAGCCAGACTCCTAATCCGATTGGAACTTGGTGTGCCCGGGGGCGCCGTCGAGATTGCGCGCCATGCAGGAACGCGGCTGGCTCGAGGAGATTATCAGGATCTGGTGAAGGCCGGTCTTAACACCGTGGAGGCGATCGAATCTGCGAATGATGATGTAATCCTCAACTGCTTGAGCGGGGATAGGGAGAAGCTGCGGATCGTTCGTAACTCTGCGGGTGCGATACGAGCCGAGCCGCATCAAGATCCGGCTCCATCGCTGCCTGCTTACGAAGCTTGATCGGCGGTTTCTGGCGCTGGCGAATCGAGGGCTATCACAAGCTGCTGAAATTGGCGGGGATGAACGCGGAATCGTGGCAACAGGAACATGGTCCGGCCTTCTTACGACGATTGTGCGTGGAGAGGCAGGCGTGCCTGACCGTGTAGCACCTCCAACGGGAGGAAAGCGAGGAGGCGTCGCGGCTGCGAAGGTCGTTGGTTCGATTATCGGGTCGCTTGATGAAGCACAAGGTGGAATCGACGGCGCCTGCGCTCCTGGAGGGGCTGGGGCGGCTGTTGGCGATTGACGACCTGATGCAGTCGGAAGACCTGAATGAACTGCTCGACCTGGCGCGTCATCTGATCCCTCGGCTTCTTCCTGATCGCCCTGGTTAGCCCAGCCCAAAAGATGTGTCCAAAGCTGTGCTATCCGGGAGAGGCTCGCGTCGAGTTCCTCGGTCAGCCTGTCCCCACTCCGTTGGAAGTCCATACGCATTTACCGAAGCGTCTGGCGGAGGCCATCGAGAGGAACCTCCCCCTCCCCTTGAAGGTCTCTAGGAAATCAACATTGCGCAAGATCTGCATCGGCTCCTATCCTGCAGTCCCCTGCGGAGGGACTCATGTCGGTACAACTCGCGAACTCGGTCAAATCGCTCTGAACTGTGTGTGGATGAAGAGCGGCCGACTTCGATTCAGGTACTCGGTCGACGCCTGTTCGGAAGCTGATCGGTGAACAAGCTTCGAGGCCACTGCGGCACGGGAATGGCCCACAATCGGCAGCTGCTCGGTGGAGGTCCGCCTGTAGCAGGTGAGCGGTCACCAGGGTGATCAGCGGCAGCAGGCTCCAGGCCACGCTCACGGCCATGCCGGACAGCTTCAGCACCCGCGCGTCGGCGGTGAAATCTCCACAGGTCATGCATTCCTTCTCCATTCGCACAATTCAGGTGAGCATCCTGAATAGACCCTGCCGTTCCGATTCGCCACCGATTTTCTTCGGTCCACGGGCGACGGCTTCTCGGGTCTGCGAACCGGATGCTCCCGCCTTCGACCCGATCTCCCTTCCCTGAATGCCCTTTTCTGCTCGTCCAACGCCCCGGCTGGACCCGGGCTCGCGAATCGGTTGCAGAAGTTGTCCACAGACCGCTGGCGTTAAATAAGTTAATAAGAATACTTGAAGTTAAACAGTTAGCCCCTCGACATCCCTCTGATCCTCCGGGGAAATCGGGCGATTCGTGCGCCTGATAGGC
>CALCIA010000203.1 GCA_937907435.1 uncultured Actinomycetes bacterium | reverse complement strand
CGGTTCCGTGAACCTCCCGTGCGCCTCCCGCCGGTGTCCCTCCACACCTTCCGCACACCCGCCCCTCTCGCCACGGCCACAGCCTGCCCGGGCCGTGGCGAGAGGGGCGGGTCCCCCCGGGCGTCAGCTTGCGGGGGACCGGCCCTCCCCGGGCGTCAGCTTGAGGGGCCCCCCATCCCTTCCGCCCCGCCGAACCCACCGAGCCCCGCCTACCCCTCGCCCCGTCCCGCGATCAGCTCGCGGACCGCGAGCTTGGCGATCTTGCCGGTCGCCGTCTTCGGCAGCTCGGCGACGGTGATCACTGCCGTCGGGCACTTGTAGTGGGCGATGCGCTCTCGGCAGTGGTCGATCAGGTCGGTTTGGTCGAGCTCGTCGCCGTCGACCGTGGTGACCACTGCGCAGGGGGTCTCGCCCCAGCGCTCGTGGGGGATGCCGATCACGACGGCTTCGGCGACGCGGGGGTGGGAGACGACGGCTTGCTCGACCTCGATCGAGGAGATGTTCTCGCCGCCGGAGATGATCAGGTCCTTCTTGCGATCGACGATCCAGTAGAAGCCCTCCTCGTCGGCGCGGCCGATGTCGCCGGTGGAGAACCAGCCGTCGGCGTCGAAGGCCGCGGCCGTCTCCTTCGGCTTGCGCCAGTAGCCGGCGCAGACGTTGCGGCCGCGCAGCTGGATCTCGCCGACCTCGCCCGGGGCGAGCACCTTGCCCTCCTCGTCGACGATCCGCGCCTCGACGTGGAAGAACGGCCGGCCGATCGAGCCCGGCTTGCGCCGGTGGTCGCCGGGGCCCATCGTGGTCGCCGATGAGGTCGTCTCGGAGAGGCCGTATCCCTGGCGGTAATCGAGGCCGAGCTCGGCGAAGCGGTCCATCAGCGGCTGCGGGCAGGCGGCGCCGCCGGAGCCGACGAAGCGCAGGCGCGAGGTGTCGAGCGCCGCCAGCTCCGGCGTCGCCAGCATCATCTGCCAGGCGGTCGGGATCGCGAACCAGACCGTGATCTGCTCGGCCTCGGCGAGGCGCACCGCCGCGGCGGGCTCGAAGTCCTCCATCAGCACCACCTTGCCGCCCTTGTAGAGGAGCGGCACGGCGAGGATGTAGAGGACGACGTGGAAGATCGGGTTGACCACCACGGTCGCGTCGTCGCGGCGGAGGTCCCAGTCGGCGAGATAGTTCTCGACGTTGCAGAGGACGCCGCCGTGGGTCAGCACGGCGCCCTTCGGCGGCCCGGTGGTGCCCGAGGTGTAGATGATCGACACCGGGTCCTGGGGGCGGACCGGGTGCGGGTCGAGGGGCAGGGCCGCGTCGCGCCAGGCGGCGTAGTCGGCGTCCGGGCCGTCGACCGAGATCACCCGCGGCGGCTCGCCCTCCAGCAGCTCCAGCGCCGCGGTCACGGCGGCGGCGGTGTCGGCCTGGACGACGACGATCGCGGCGCCGGAATCGGCGAGCGCGTAGGCGATCTCCTCGCTCGCGAGGCGGAAGTTCAGCGGCACGAAGATCGCCCCGGCGCGCGCCGTCCCGAACAGCAGCTCGACGAACTCGACCCGGTTCTTCAGCGCCGTGGCGATGCGGTGGCCCGGCCCGACCCCGACCTCGCGGATGGCGCCCGCGGCGCGTCCCACCCGCCGCTCGAGCTCCGCATAATCGACCCGCTCGGCGCCGCAGACGAGCGCCGTCCGCCCCGGATCACGGCGGGCGCGGAGCGCGGTCCAGGAGCCGATGTTGTCGCTCACGTAGCGAGGCGGCACGTCGCCTCCCTCACGGGTGTGGGACGTCGACCTCGACCGTCCACAGGGACGCGGCGGCCTCGTTGTCGCCCATGCCCGCGCGCCAGTCGGGCGCCACGCAGAGCAGCAGCGTCCGGCCGTCGGCGCCGCCGAGCTGGACCGCGTAGATCGCCATCCCCGCTTCCGGGGCGTCGATCCGCTGCAGCACCTCGCCCTCCGGCGAGAAGCGGCCGATCCAGTTGCCGAGCGAGTTACCCGCCCAGACGCAGCCCTCGGCGTCGAGCGTGCAGCCGTCGGGGCCATAGCCGACGTTCGAGTAGTCCTCGGCGATCTCCGCCAGCGGGACGGTCGGCGCGATCTGGCAGTAGACCCGGCGGCCCGAGAGGGTGCCGTCGGCGGCGACGTCGAAGGCGCTCAGGCGCGAGGCGATCGTCTCGGCCACCACCAGCGTGTCGCCGGCGGGCGCGACCATGATCGAGTTCGGGAAGTGGAGGCCGTCGGCGACCGGGGTGACGGTCCCGTCGGGATCGACCCGCATGAGCGGCGAGCCGGTCGGGCGCTCGCCCGCGTAGAGGTCGTAACCGAAGGAGTCGACCCAGACCCGGCCCTGCGCGTCCACCGTCATGTCGTTGGACTCGCCGCGGGCGAAGGGGGCGAGGTCGGCGTAGGGGACGGGCGCGGCGCCGTCGGCGATCCGCCAGACCTTGTGGTTGCTCATCGAGACGGCGAGCAGGTCGCCGTCCGGCAGCCAGCCGAGCCCCGAAGGCTGCTCGAGCGAGATGTCCCGCACGATCGCGCCCTCGGGATCGACCGCCACTATCCGACCGCCGTCGGTGTAGAAGTCCGAGACCCACCAGCATCCCTCGTGCCAGCGCGGTCCCTCGAAGAAGGTGCCTCCGTCGAGGAGCTTGGTCGGCTCGGCCATCGGCCTGAATGTATGGAGGCGGCGGGCGCGCTTCCATCGGTCGCGGCGGCGCGCTTGGAGGAACCACATGGCGGGCGCGGCGGCGGCCCGGGGCGCGCGCGGGCGCGGCCTAGCCTTGGGCAGATGGGGTCTGAACTCGACCGCTCGCGCCGGCTCACCGTGCCCGAGCTGGTCGCCCGCTCGGCGCGCCGTGACCCCGACGCGCCGGCGCTCGTCTGCGAGGCCGATCGGCGGAGCTTCGGTGAGCTCGAGGAGCGCGCCCGCCGGCTCGCCGGGGCGCTTGCCGCCCGCGGCGTCGGGCCCGGCGACCGCGTGGCGATGCTCCAGTACAACGGGATCGAGTTCGTCGAGGCCTTCCTCGCGATCCAGAAGCTCGGCGCCTGCGCGGTGCCGGTCAACTTCCGGCTTTCCCGCGAGGAGGTCGCCTACGTCCTCGACGACTGCGGCGCGCGGCTCGCGATCGCCGACCAGGAGCTGGCGCCGCGCGCCGGCGCGGTCGAGACGCTCGTGGTCGGGCCGGCCTACGAGGAGGCGATCGCCGCCGCCGCGCCGGAGCTCCCCGCCCACGAAGTGAGGGGCGACGACCTCGCCTTCCTGATGTACACGTCGGGCACGACCGGGCGCCCGAAGGGGGCGATGCTGAGCCACCAGAACCTCGTCGTCAACACCACCAACTGGCTGTACGAGGTGGGCGCCCGCGCCGACGACGTCTGGCTCTCGGGGCTGCCGCTCTTCCACATCGGCGGGCTGAACGGGATCCTGCCCTTTCTCCACCTCGGCGCCCTCGCCGTGATCGAGCCGTCGGGCGGCTTCGACCCGGTGCTCTCGATCGCGCGCCTGGCCGAGCACGACGTCTCGATGTGCTTCTTCGTCCCCACCCAGTGGCAGGAGATCTGCTCGCATCCGGACGTCGGCAAGGTCGACCGCGAGCGGCTGCGCACGGCGATGTGGGGCGCGTCGCAGGCGCCGCTGCCGACGCTCGAGCTGCTCGCCGCGACGTTCCCGTCGGTGGAGATCGTCAACGCCTTCGGCCAGACCGAGATGTCGTCGAACACCTGCTTCCTGCGCGGCGCGGACGCGATCCGCAAGATGGGCTCGGTGGGACGTCCGGCGCTCGGGGTCGAGGCGCGGATCGTCGACGAGGCGGGCGCCGACGTGCCGCGGGGCGAGGTGGGGGAGATCGTCTACCGCGGCCCGACCGTGATGCTCGGTTATCACGGCAAGCCGGAGGCGACCGCCGAGGCTTTCGCCGGCGGCTGGTTCCACAGCGGCGATCTCGTTCGCGAAGACCCCGAGGGCTTCATCTACGTCGTCGACCGGCTCAAGGACATGCTCATCTCCGGCGGCGAGAACGTCTACCCGGCCGAGGTCGAGCGGGCGCTGATCGAGCACCCGGCGGTGGCCGAGGTGGCGGTGGTCGGCATCCCCCATCCGCGCTGGGTGGAAACGCCGCTGGCCGTGGTCGTCGCCGAGCCGGGCGCCGAGGTGGGCGAGGACGAGCTGATCGACCACTGCCGCGCCCGCCTCGCCGGCTACAAGAAGCCCTCCGCGGTGGTCTTCGTCGAAGACCTGCCGAGGAACGCCGCCGGCAAGGTGCTGAAGCGGCAGCTGCGCGAGGCCTACGCGGACGTCGTGGTCGGCTAACCGCCGGAGGCCTCGCCGCGCATCTCCTCGCGGGCGGCGTCGATCTGGGCCTGGAAGCGCTGCATGCCGCCGAGCCAGCGCTCGGGGTCGGCCGCCTTGCGTTCCTGGTAGGTGCGCAGCTCGGGGTGGGAGAGGATCAGGAAGCGGTCGGCGGCGATGCCGGCGACCAGGACCTCGGCCGCCTCGTCGGGGGTGATCGTCGCGCCCGAGGCGCTCGCCACGCGCGAGCTCGGATCCTCGCGGCGCCACTTTTCGAGCATCGGCGTCGCCACGCCCTGGGGACAGAAGCAGGAGAAGCCGACGCCGGAGCGGCCGCCGTAGGTGATCGCCAGCCACTCGGCGACGGCGACGGCCGCGCGCTTGGTCACCGAGTAGGGCATCAGGCCGGGGTTGGCGGTGAGGCCCGCCGCCGAGGCGGTCGCGCTGAGGTGGCCGTGGCGGCGCTCGAGCATCCCCGGCAGCAGCAGCCGCGCCGCCCAGACGTGGGACATCACGTTGACCTCCCAGGTCCGCTGCCACTCCGCGTCGGTGACCTCGGGCCCGCCGTAGGGGCCGGCGATGCCGGCGTTGGAGCAGAAGACGTCGATCGGGCCGTACTCCGCTTCGGCGGCGGCGATCAGGGCCGCGACGCCCTCCTCGGAGCCGATGTCGGCGCGCAGCCCGAGGCCGTCGAACTCGGCCGCCACCGCCGCGCAGGCCTCGCCGTCGAGGTCGGCGACGACCACGCCGCGGGCACCGGCCCGGGCGAAGGCACGCGCCGCCGCGGCGCCGATCCCGGCGGCGCCGCCGGTGACGACGACGTGGGCGCTATCGAGCTCCACAAGGCGACGGTATTCGCTGCCGCCGCGATCGCCGAGCTGCGCCTAGGCTCGCCTTAGTGGGTTCCTTCAAGGCGATCTCCTGAGCCGTGGGCTTCGTGAAGACACCGGCCGAGGTGGCGCGGATCGAGGCGGCGCTTGCCGGGCCGCGGTTCGGCGGCGCGCAGATGCTCTCGGTCGAGTTCCTCGCCGACCCCGATTTCGTCGCCGCCGTCCTTCCGCCGCCGCTCGAACCGCTCGCCGAGCCGCGGATGCGGGCGATGGTCGGCCGCTGGCAGTCGAACTGCGTCGGCGACTTCGCCGGCGGCACGGTGTACGTCGCCTGCGCCCACCAAGGCATCGAGGGCGAATACAACGTCGCCCAGTACATGGACGGTGACGCGCCGACGATCTTCGGCCGCGACGTCTTCGGCGAGCCGAAGAAGATCGCCACCGCGACCCTGCGGGCGCGCGGCGCCTCGATGCGGGGGACGATCACCCGCCGTGGCGTCCCGCTGATCGAGCTGGAGGCCGAGCTCGACCGCGACAACGGCCCCTTCGAGGCGACCCGCGAGAGCTACAACGTCAAGTCGCGGCCCGCGGCCGACGGACGTGGCCTCGAAGAGGACGCGATCCTCACCCGCGCCCACTACGAGATCAGCGGCCGCGTCTCCCTCGAAGGCCAAGGCCGCATCGCCCTCGCCGGGACGGTCCACGACCCACTCGACGACATCCCGATCCGCAAGATCCTCCGCGCCACCTACTTCGAGGGCGACCTGGCCGCGACCGTGAAGATCGCCGCCCGCATCCCCGCCGCCGTCTTCGCCCCGTACCACCACGGCCGCAACGACGACTGGAGCGCCCTGGCAAGTGCCGTCGGCGAGGGGGTGGGTGGGGGGCTTTAGTGGGCCGAGGGCTCAGGCCCCGTCGGCGCGTTCGCAGAAATGACCGGATAGGGCCCAAAAGTGCGAACGCCAGGTGGGGGCGGGGCGCCGGAGGGAAGGGGGCCGAAAGCTGGCGCCCGGGGAGGGACGCGCCACTCTCGCCACGGCCCGGGGCAGGCTGTGGCCGTGGCGAGAGTGGCGGGTATGGAACAAGCGAAGGGACCCTCGCGAGAGGGGCACGGGAGGGTGACGTGACCGTCACGGGAGAGCGCCGAGGGCGTCACCGAAGGGCGCCGAGGGCCGGTCCCCGGGCGGTCGGGGGCCTGCGTGGTTGCCTACTTCGACGTGGCCGAAGTTCCAACCACGCGGATCCCCGGACGGCCTACCGTGGTTCGAAATCCACCTATGGCGTGGATTTCGAACCACGGCAGATCCATGACAGGTCCCGCGTGGTTCGAAATGGTCGCCATACGACCATTTCGAACCACGGAAGCTCCTGACCGGTCGGATCCCCTCCCACCTGTGACGGGTCCGTCACCGGGGCGCCACCGGAGCGCGCTGGATTCGTGGCGGGAGAGCGATCCGTCACGGAGATGCCGGGGACGCAGGCCTTCTGCCCGTGTCGCCCGACACCCACGGGGGCGCGGTCGACCTAAGGTCCGGCTACCGGACCTTAGGTCGACCGCGCGC
>CALCIA010000202.1 GCA_937907435.1 uncultured Actinomycetes bacterium | reverse complement strand
GTGACGACGTCTGACTCCCGTCACGGATCCGTGCCACTCCCGACGCACTCCCGTGCCACTCCCGCGAGTGTCCCTCCACACCTTCCGCACACCCGCCCCTCTCGCCACGGCCACAGCCTGCCCGGGCCGTGGCGAGAGGGGCGCGTCCTTCCCCGGGCGACAGCTTGCGGGGCCTGGACCATTCCGGGGCGCCAGCTTGCGAGCCCCCGTCCCTCCTGGGTACCAGCCGACCGGTCCACACCCCTTCCAGCCGTCAGCCGCCACCGCTGACCGCCGAA
Source organism: uncultured Actinomycetes bacterium (assembly GCA_937907435.1). GTDB lineage: Bacteria > Actinomycetota > Thermoleophilia > Solirubrobacterales > 70-9 > VAYN01. The sequence continues at coordinate 40,375 of CALCIA010000202.1, read as the reverse complement.
TCACCCCTACGGCGCGAGCCTCTCCAGCACCTCGCCGTCGGCGGCGACGGCGAGGACGGTCGGGACGACGGCGATTCCGTACTTGCGGGCGAGGTCGGGGCGCTCGCGGACGTCGAGTTTGACCAGCGTGCCGTCGCCGGCGAGGCGGCGCTCCCACTCCTGGCATTCCGAGCAGAGCGGGTGGGTGAACTCGACGAAGAGGCGCTCGGGTGGGGCGGCGGGGAGGTCGGTTGGGTCGATGCGGTCGTGGTGGCGGGGCGAGATGCCGCGCAGGCGGGCGGAGAGTTTGTAGATCTCGCAGCCGGTGCAGAAGTTGGTGACGGCGGCGAGGAGGGCGAGGGCCGCGACCAGCGCGCCGAGGACCGTGCCGACGGTCGGCGCGCCCAGCCACCAGGCCAGGGCCGCGGCGCCGAGGAAGGTGGCGCCCATCATGTTGGCGAGGCGTGGCGGGCGGGAGTCCTCGAGCTCGCCCTCGCCGAGGCGGGGCTGGATCAGCTCGTAGTAGGTGAGGCAGGTGAGGCAGAAGCGGCGGCCGAGGGTCAGTCCCAGGACAAGCTGGATCGCCATCAGCGCCCAGAGGACGGGCCAGCCGAGCACCGCGCCGGCGAGCGCGACGATCCCGACCACGGTCTGGTTGAAGCGCGGCGCGCGGGCGTCGATGACGTCGGTGTCGCGCCAGGGGTCGGCGGTGCGGGGGCGGCGGGTCTTGCGGGTCGCGGCGGTGGCGTCCATCTTTTTTGAGCCTAGCGCTCGGGAATCGGCAGCTCGATTTCCCGGTCGAGGCGCAGTGCCGCGGCGAAGGTCGCGTCGTGGGTGGCGACGACGAGCGCGCCCGGCCAGTCGACGACCGCCGCCTCGAGGACTTCGAGCGACTCGATGTCGAGGTGGTTGGTCGGCTCGTCGAGGAGCAGGCAGGTGGCGCGGCGGTGGGCGGCCAGGGCCAGTTCGGTGCGGGTGCGCTCGCCGGGGGAGAGGGTGGAGGCGGGCCGCTCGACCTCCGCGGCGGTGAGGCCGAAGGCGGCGAGCGCGGTGCGGGCGTCGGTCTCGTCGAGCCCGGTCGCGGCGCGCATCACGGCGGTGGCGGTGCGCTCGGCGGCTATCGCGTCGCGGTCCTGGCCGAGGGTGGCGACGACCGCGCCGGGGGCGACGCGGCGGCGGCCCGCGGCGAGCGGCAGCGTGCCCTCGAGCGCGGCGAGGACCGTCGACTTGCCGGCGCCGTTCGGCCCGGCGAGGCGCAGTCGGTCGCCGTAGGAGACCGCGAGGTCGAGCGGGCCCAGGTGCCAGTCGCCGCGGCTGACCTCGGCGCCCTCCAGCGAAAGCGCGGCCCCGCCGCCCCGCTCGGCAGCGCTCAGCTCGAGCGCGAGGCGCGCCGGCTCGATCGGCTTGTCGGGGACCTCGACGTGCTCGCGGCGAGTGGCGAGCCGTGCGGCCCGGTGTCGCATGCCGTCGGCGCGTTGGCGCACGAACTCGCGGGAGTGCTTGTCGCCGTCGGGGGAGCGGCGCGGGTCGACGCGTCCGGCGCTGGCCGCGGCGCGCCGGCGGATCTCCCGGTCGACCGCGGTGAGCCGGTCGCGCTCGGCGACGGCCTGCTCGTACTCGCGAGATGCCCGCGCCCGCGCGTCGGCCCGCTCCCGCCGGAATGCCTCCCAGCCGCCGGAGTAGCGCGTCGCCTTGCCTTCGTCGAGCTCGACGATCGAGTCGGCGAAGTCGGCGAGCAGCGCGCGGTCGTGGGAGACGAGGACGACGGCGCCGGTGTGTTCGTCGAGCAGTGTGCGCAGCCGCGCGAGCCCGTCGGCGTCGAGGTGGTTGGTGGGCTCGTCGAGGAGGAGCGCGTCGCAGCGGGCGACCCGGACGGCGGCGAGCCCGGCGCGCGAGGCCTGCCCGCCGGAGAGGCGGGAGAGCGGCCGGTCGAGCAGCTCCGGCGCGAGTCCCAGCTCCGCCGCCGCGCCCGCGAGCCGCGCCTCGGCGTCCTCGCCGCCGAGGGCGAGCCAGCGGTCGAGGGCGACGGCGTGCGCGTCGATGGCGTCGAGGTCGCCGCCCGCGAGCGCCTTGGCCTGGCGCGCGAGCTCACGTGCCGCCGCCGCGACGCCGATCCGCTCGAGGATCGCCTCCCGCGCCGTGAGCTCGGGAGTGGCGACGAGCTGCGGCAAGTAGGCGACGCTCCCGTGCCGAGCGACGGTCCCGCCGTCAGCCGCCTCCTCGCCGGCGAGGATCCGGAGCAGCGTCGACTTGCCGCTCCCGTTGCGGCCGACCAGCGCCAGCCGATCGCCATCGTGGACCTGCAGCTCGACCGCGTCGAGCACGGTCCGAGCACCAAAAGACCGGGTGACGCCCCGAGCGTCAAGCAAAGTAGAAGGCATGCGTTTGCTCCTTCCTGGAGCCAAAAAGACTGCGACCACGAGATGCCGCGGAGGCCCGGCAATGCCGGATCCCTCAAAGGCGGCTGTCAGTGCTCGACACGCATGCAACGGCCCAACTCAAGGGCCGACGACCACCGTAGCAACCGCAACGCTCAAAACTCCCCGCGCAGCTATCGTTCCCCTCCGAGCGCCCGTAGCTCAGTGGTCAACGGGTCCCTCCGGGGGCCCAAAGAGCGTCGGTCTTTCAAGCCGAAGGTCGCCAGTTCGAATCTGGTCGGGCGCATTCCTCGCAGTTCCGGGCGGTGCCGGGAATGGCCGGTGCAGAGCCAAATCGCCGGTTAGGGCCTGGAGATGCGTTCCGGAGGCTTCCTCTCGGTTCCGGTGCGTTCCGCGAGGTCCGTGTCGCATTCGTGTCTCATTCCGAGGAGGCGCGGCAGCGCTATTCGTGCTTCTCCGAGAGCTTGGCCAGCTCGCTGATCGAGACGCCTAATGCCGTCGAGATGTCTCGTACCGTCGCCCACGTCGGATTGGCTTCTCCACGCTCGATGAGCGACAGCGTTTTCGGGCTGATCTCGCATCGCGGTGCCAACTCTTCCTGAGTTTCCCCACGCTTCTGCCTTAGCTCGCGAATCGTGTGGCCGAGGGCGGGCTGTGGCCGCGAAGAAAGAGCCCGAGGGTGATTCAAGGTATACGTTGAATAGTTGCTAGCCTCACAGGCGCAAACATAAGCGGCCCCCGGCGGTGCGTGAACACCGACCGAGGGCCTGACCACAAGGAGACGTAGCTCCTCATGGCTGATCAGAACCCTACGGCCGACCCACGGGTCGTGCCGATCGACCTACCCGACGCCCAGACCGAGATCCTTCGACGCGAGCTGCTCGGCTGGCTCGACGGGATAGAGCTGGACCTCGCCCATTCCGAACCCCTGGAGGACCCCCGAGGCATCGGTCCGCGAAGCAGACGCCTTCCGTCGTCTCCTAACCGCGCTCGATCGATCGAAGGTCGAGCTTCCCGACGAGAACGCCCGCGAGGCGCTCGGTCGGGCGGCGGAAGGCTACGACGAGGCGAGCGGTTACGACCGCGTCTGCGCGGTCCATGACGCCCACCGCTCGCTGCTCTCCCTGCTCAGCTGATGGACGGCCAGGACGCGCGGCTCGCCTACGTCGTCGGCAGACGGATGAGGCGGATCCGCCGCGACCAGGAACTGAGCCAGGAGGCGGTCGTCTGGGCGGCCGGGATCCATCGCACCCAGATCAGCCTCTACGAGCACGGCGAGCGGATGCCCCTCCTCTCCTCGTTCGTGAGGCTGGCCGGCGGCCTCGGGGTGTCTCCCTGTGTCCTGCTCGACGGCGTCACCTGGGAGGGGGGCCAGCGCCCTCGGCCGGTTCGTCATCGTCGATCAGGGCGGTAGTCACGATGGCCGGTGAGCGGTCCACGGCCGTCGCCGAACGGTTCGGTGCGAACCTGCGCCGCGTGCGCCGCCGCGAAGGCCTCTCGCAGGAAGGGCTGGCGGTCCGCGCCTCCCTGCACCGCACCGAGATCGGCCGTCTGGAGGGCGGCGAGCACGCCTGTCGGATCGACACCCTGATCCGACTCGCCGGAGCGATGGCGATTCCGCCCGGCGAACTGCTCGACGGGATCGCCTGGGTCCCGGCGCCTGAGCCCGAGGGCGCATTCGCATTCGGATCCAGCTCGATCTCCCGAAGGCTGATCAAAGACTGGCCAAGCCGATGAGACACGAAAGCCGAGCCAGAGAAGTCACCCAGCCAAGGCAGAGGAACCTCAGAAGCCAGCCAGACCAAGCCGAGGCAGAGATCGAAAGGGAGAGATCAGGACCGAGAAAGGCACGAACAGCAGAACCCCTCACGCACTATCACCACGTCAGCGAGAGAAGGATCGAAGGAAGCCGACACACTACGAACCCTCCGGTTCCGTGCCTGGGCCGCAGCTTCCTGGCCGACAAGGTCCGCAAGGGACGGCGGCTCAGATCGTCGCCGGCGACCGCCCCCTCGGGCGGCCGATTCTGGCACGGCTCCGCCGTGCGTACGGCCGCTTCTAGGAGGGGGCGGCAGGGCCCTGACCTTCGGTCGCCGGGCAAAGATTTAGGAAGTCACCCGGTGCAATCGTGCCTCTGGCTGGACAGGGAGTACATGAGATCCAAAGCTCCCGGCCCGGCTTTCTTCACCGAGCGGACCCTCGCCGCTTACCTCTCGGTCTCCGACCGGACGATCCGCAACTGGATCCGACGCGGCCAACTCCCCAGCTACAAGCTCGGGGCATCCCGCCGGATCGACCCCGCCGACGTCGAGGACTTCCTCGCCCGGCACCGGGATGCGGCGGCATGAGACGCGAGTCGCCGGTCAAACGCCGGAACCCGTCGGGCAAGGTGGTCTGGGTCGCGAGGTACCGCGGGCGGGACGGAAACCACCACATCGCAAGCCGACCTGGAACCGCGGCAAGGGGCACCTTCGACCGGAAGGCGGATGCGCAACGGGCGATCGACGAGGCTTACGGGCTCTCCGACCGGCCCGACACCCTGGGCGCCTACTTCGCGACGTGGACGGAGCGCCACCCCCGATCTGAACGGACCAACGCGACGAACGAGCACCGGATCGGCCGGCTCGTCGACGTGGATGTTGAGGGCATCCCGCTGAAGGACTGGCCGCTACGCGAGCTGCGCCGCCGCCACGCCCTTGTCCTCGTCGACCGCATGCTGAGGACCGAAGGTCGGGCAACCACCGGCGCGGTCGGCATCCTCCGATCCCTCTCGGCGATGGCCGAGGACGCGATCACCGACGAAGTCTGCGACCTCAACCCCTTCAAGGGCATCCGTGTCCGAGCCGGCGACCCCAGGGCGCAGAAGAAGCGCCGTCCGATCCGCGTCTTCAGCTTCGAGGAGATGCACCGCTTCGCCAAGGCCGCCCGTCACTACGAGGCCTTGGTCCGGACCTTCACCGACACCGGCATGAGGCTGGGGGAGGTGTTGCCGTTACGAGCGGAGGACTTCGACGGCGAGACCCTCCAGGTCCGCCGCACTGCCCACGAGGGAACGATCCTTGAGGGCACCAAGACCGACCACGGGGAGGACGGCGCCGGCCGCGTCGTCCCGGTCCCCGCCACCCTCGCCTGGATGCTTGAAGCCCAGATCAACCTGAACGGCGCGGACTGCGAGTTGATCTTCACGACGCCGCGCGGTCGCATGTGGCGCGAGCGAAATTTCTACCGCGATGTCTGGACGCCGACCCAGGAGGCCTCCGGCCTCGATATCCGTCCCCACGAGTGCCGCCACAGCTATGTCACCCACCTCCGAGCCGCCGGCGTGAACGACGCGGACCTTGCTGAGATCGCTGGCCATCGAGTTGAGACGATGCTGGCCCGCTACACGCACGCGCTGGGGGGAGAGCTTCTCCGGGGTTCGCGGAGTTATCGGTTAGCCCCTCCAGTCGTTCGGACACGATTTGCCCTGCTACGACGATGCAATTTTGTGCCTGACCGGCCAAATCACTGGCGCTCGCGTTGAAGCTGTGCTTGACTTTCGATATCAAAAGTCTAAAATGTGACAAAAGATGCACTGGTTTCAGGAGAGAGCCCAGCGAGTTGGCAACTGTCATGTCCAGTTTTTCGTACCGGCCGTCGACAGAGACGGAGAGCCCGTGCCTGGGGGTCAAGCCCTCTGGGTCAGGGAGTGCCTTTCGGTCATGGGCACTAATTTCGGCGGGGCCACGGCCTTCCCTGGCACCGGGGTCTGGCGCGACGACGAGCGCGGCGGGGAGCTCCTTTTCGAGGACACGGTGGTCGTCTTTTCATATGTCGGCGAGGCCGACCTTGAAGGCCCGGCGGGAGAAGCTCTCTTCGACTTCGCGATGCGGCTGGGCAAAGAGACGAATCAGGGTGAGGTCGGCATCTACGTCGACGGTGAGTACTTCGGATTCAACAATTTTGATAGAGACGAACAAGACGGCCGAGAGGAGGCGACGTCATGAGCAACGACCAGAGGAAGGGCAATCCACTTTCAGATTTTCTCCGCGACAAAGCTGATGTCGTCATCCGCGATCAGGATCGGCCAGGTGGGCTTACCATCGGCCAAGTCGTCGCCTGGCGTCATTGGTTTGCAGCGCGTCAGCGGCTTCTCCGGTCTTCCGGCGGAAGACCGACGAACCCGGCGTGGACCCTAAAGCGGCAGATTCCCTTTGCAATCAAGGTCTGGAAAGACCTCGAAGATAGGGCCGAGCGTTGTAGCGCGGGTGGGACCCGGATTGGCCCAGGCCAGCTTGCGGCCTTTCTGGTGGAAGACGCCGTTCAGAATCTCGATGCGTCGCCTGGAACCGATCGAGACGACCATACGAATGAGGAGATAGACGTCGGACTTGCCGAACCGGTCGAGGACCCGACGTTCGGTGACTGGCATATGCCCGAGATCTTTTCTGGCGTGGCCGCCTAATGATCACGATCTCGTTCTACTCCTATAAGGGCGGAGTGGGCCGGTCGTTGACGCTAGCGAATCTGGGCGTCTATCTAGCTCAGTTCGGTGCCAAGGTTGTAATGATCGACTTTGATCTTGAGGCGCCAGGTTTGCATTACAAGATCCGCCCAGGCGAGCCGGTCGAGTTGCCCGAACGCGGCATCGCTGGTCTGCTTGCAGACGTCAGCCGTGGCACTCCGACCGACTCTCTTGACCTCGAGATCGCGGTCGACCTGTCGGTTCACGCTGCCTTGGTGACCGGTAGCGACGAGGATGCGGTGGGGGGTAGTCCGACTGGGCAGCTCCACCTGATACCAGCCGGGAATCCGCTGGCTCCGGACTATTGGGCCGATCTTGCAGCCATCGACTGGGACCGGTTATTCATCTCGGATGGGAGGCGCGGCGTTTCTGCGCTGAGCCAGCTCAAGACCCACATTGAAGAGAACCTTGCGCCAGATGTTCTACTAGTGGACAGCCGAACTGGAATTACGCCCGGAGGGGGCGTAGCCACCACCCTGCTACCTGACGTCGTAGTCACCATGATGCTCAATACTCCTGAGCACCTCGATGGCTCAAGCCTGGTCGTCTCCGCCGTTGCAGCTACCGAACGTGGTGAAGCCCAAGGTCCACGGGTAGTGCCTGTGCTGAGTCGATTCACCAGCGCTCCAGTCGAAGAGCGACCCCCTCGACCGGGAGGCCGCGTTCGATCGCGCGAACAGCTCAGATTTCCGGACTTTCCCCCCGAGCGAGTGAACGACGCGCCGCTCGACGAATTGCGTTCACGTCTCATACGTGACCTCCCCTCGCAAGTTGCGGACCGTGTAGGTAGCCCGCTCGTGCTTCACAGTGATCCATCTCTTGAGGAACAGGAGTATTTGGCGTTCGGGCCATACGCGAGGGCTCGGTTGGGACAGCTCGGGCAGACTCTGCTTGAGGACTATCTCCGGCTCTTCGCTGGTCTCGTCCCGAATGACCTTTTTTTGCGCTACCTAGCTGGCGTGCGTGAGCATGTGCGCAGCATCATTCTCGACCGGCCGGATGATGCTGTTAGAACGCTGGAGAGCCTCGCGACGCTAGTAGGGGACGAGGATGCCTTCATCGATCTCGTAAAGGTCTACGTGCTTCGGCGGGACAGCCGGAAACTCATCCAAGCTGCAGAAGGTCTGTTTCGAATTCACGACCGTGTGGTGCCACATCCGGCGCTCACGAAAGAACTTCAGAACTTGGTCGTCGGCCGCGCTCGAGGGCGCGTAGTGGGCGAAGGGCTCGTCGTCTCCCCGGAGTTTGTGGAGCGGTATTGGCGAGAGGCCGCCCGAGACGACCTTGAGTGGGGGGCGACTATCGCTCGCCTTTATGCCGATCGCGAACAGGTCCCCGACGCGCGCAGAATTGCTGAAGAGTTGGTGGCGGCGGACGGAAGCGCGAAAGCGATCGCTGATGTTGTCCGGCTAGTCTCACAAGGCGGTGACACTGCGGAGCGTCTAGCGGTGGAGCTCGCAACGAAGTATTTCGAGGCGGCGGGCGAATCCACGGCCTTTTTGACTGCTGCGGCGATCGCCTGCCGCTATCAGGGCGACGAGGACTTGGCTGTTCGGATTCTCGACTCTCCTGCGAGTCAGACGCTCCCCGATGGACTTCTCATCGAGGTTCTATCGATCGCTGAGCGGTTTGGAGACGCCGCCAGCCTTTTCCTTGCCACCTATGGGTCTGCCGCCCCCGATGACGTGCACGTCGACAGCTTGCGACAGCTATGGGAGACCCTGCACAGGAGAGTGCCGCGGCTTCGGCTCGAAATCAGGGAACAAAACCCCGAGCTGTTCGTTCAGCTCGAAGGTCAAGACGAGAACCCGTTCTAGCAACCCGAGGGTCTTTCTAGTTCCTCTTCAAGTTAGGCGCAGAATCTTGTTCCCCTCGTCCCTGCTGCGCCTTTGTGCCTTGGTACCTCGACCAGTGGAAGCGACAGCGCGAATCCGTTGACTTTTGGGTGCCGGAGCGGGCGGGCTCAGTCATCTGGGCCGTCGTGGCCGCAACAGGCTTTCAAGTCTTCAGGATCCGCAAGTGGAGGTTTCTCGTTCTCGACAATGAGGTCAGCCGGGAACTCCAGCAGGTCTTGAAGCTTGAGCTTCAATTCCTCGAAATCCATGAATCCGTCGAGCCCCCACCGATTTCTTCGTCGCACAGCGCTTCGCCGGATATCGCGTTGTCTACTGCAGCCTTGACGGTGTCGCCGATACCGACGCCTAGATGGCCGTGACGGAAGCGGGCGTAGACGGCGCGGCCATCGTCGAGGGTGCCCTCCCACTGCGAAGGACAGGCTAGGCACGTTTTCGTGAGGGTCAGCACAGTTGGCACGGCTCTATGCTTGCAGACAGAACCTTCCACCGCGAACGGCCTCCACGTCTCCGGATGCCGATCGCGACCCGATGACATGGAAAGCGCAGAGAAGACATGCTGCGGTACATCCCGCGCCAAGGATCAGATGATCCGTTCGCTCGTGTCGGCGCCGCCAGATGACGAGCCCACGGCGGCTGCTGAAGATGCTGCCGCGGCCGAGGCGCTCGCCGCCTATCAACGCGGGGAGGGCATTCCCCCGGATCGACTTCGAGCCGAGCTAGAACTTGGCGCCTAGCGCAGATCCGGGTCTCATCCGAGTCGCATCGCCTCCCCAGACTCGCTTCCCACGCCAAAGAGCAACGTCCTTTCAAGCCGAAGCTCGCCAGTTCCAATCTGATCGGCGCATTCCTTGTCTGGTCGACGCCTATCACGTTGGCGCGCCGCGACCCCGGCTTCAGCTGGGGATGGCGGCGGCGACGAGCCTGCAGCAGGATGTGATTAGGCATCGCCTCATGTCGCGGTCGGTCACGACAGCCTACTGTCCGGGTGCCGAGGGCCTTGATCCATCGCGGTAGCTCCTCGTCCTTTACGAGCGAGGGGAGGAATTGTCCCGGGTCTGGCCGGTGCCGCGCTGGCCATCCACTGCTGAATTGACCCAGCCCAGAGTTTCGGTCCACCCCTACGCCTAAAGTGAGCGCCCTCGTGGCTTCCGGCTTTCCAGTTATCGACCTTTTCGCCGGGGCTGGCGGTCTGAGCCTGGGTGCTACCAACGCTGGCTGCGACGTCCTGCTCTCGGTTGATAACGACGAGGTCTCGTGTCGGACGATCGAGACGAATTCACGGTTCCTAGGCGGAGTAGTCGAATGCGCAGACGTGACGGAGCTCGGTGGAGCGGACCTGCGCCGGCTTGCCGGACTTGAAGCCGGTGATCCATTGCTGGTCGTTGGCGGGGCACCCTGCCAGCCGTTTTCCAAGGCCGCCTATTGGGTTGAAGCCGGGAGCGAGGCGGCTTACCGTCGGGCTCGGGCCTCGGGAACCTCGGCCGAGAAGCCGCCACCGCCAGAGTTCGCGCGACCGGACAAGCGTCGGACCTTGGTCGAGGAGTTCTGGCGTTTGGTGCGGGACTCGAATGCCGACGGCTTCGTGTTCGAGAACGTCCGCAGTATCACGCACCCGCGCAACAGGCCGGTACTGGAAGCTCTCGAACGTGCGGCTCGTGCACGGGGATACAAGCTCCGATTCGTGGCGGCAAACGCGGCCGAGTTCGGCGTGCCTCAGAGGCGACAGAGGGTCTTCCTGCTCGGTTCAAGACTCCGTCGGCCCGACGCGCCCCAGCCAACCCACGCGGCGCCCGACGCGGCCGCCGAGGAAGGCAGAAGCTCTTTTGAGACGGCGGGCGACGCACTCGCCCCGTACTCGGGAGACGAGTTCTCTGAGCCCGAGGAGGTCGTGGAGGGGCGCTGGGCCGAGCATCTGAGAACAGTGCCGCCCGGCTGGAACTACAAGGCGCACACGGCCTGGGGTGGGCATCCCAACCCGACCTGGGAGACCGAGACTCGTTACTGGAACTTCCTCCTCAAGCTCAGTCCAGATCTGCCCTCCTGGACCGTGAGCGCGTCCCCAGGACCTTGGACCGGACCGTTCCACTGGGACACTCGTCGATTGCGCACGCCGGAGTTGGCGGCGCTGCAGACCTTTCCCGACGGATACAGATTCGAGGGGTCGCGACGCGACCGCGTACGCCAGATCGGCAATGCCGTCCCAATTGCTCTGGCGCAGCAGATGGTGGAATCCGTCGCAGTTGCGCTTGGCGCGGAGGACGATAACCGTCTTCTGGCTGCCGCATGAAGGCCGTCAGCCTCTTTTCGGGCTGTGGGGGCCTTGATCTAGGTCTTGAGCGCGCTGGCTTCGACGTCGTCTTCGGCTCCGACATCGATCCCTATTGCGCCGCAAGCTACAAGCTCAATTTCCCGGGAGTGCAGTTCTACGAGGGGACCGCCGGAGATCTGACCAAGGAGCTCCTCGCGAATGTTTCCAAGGGCGCCACGCTAGGACAGATCGACCTGCTCGCAGGAGGGCCTCCTTGCCCTCCGTTCTCAAAGTCGCGCTTCTATCGGACCGAGAAGCCGCGAGCCCTTGAGGACGCCGTAGGAGAGGAGACGATCAACGCGTACCTCACTGTGCTGGGGGCAGTGCGGCCGCGAGCTTTCATCCTCGAGAACGTCGCCGGGCTCGCCTACAAAGTTCACGAAAGTGCTCTCGAGCTGATCCTTCAGACCGCCCAAGGCCTCGGCTACTCGATCTCATCGAAGGTGATCAACGCCGCCGACTATGGGGTGCCCCAGACCAGGGAGCGATTCTTCGTCGTCGGTCTGCTTGATGGCGAGTTCCAGTTTCCAGACCCGACTCACGCAAAAGAGCCCGGGACCAGCTTGGAAAACGGGAGCCTTCTCCCTTGGGTGACCGCGGGCGACGCGATTGGGGATCTGGATACTGAGGAGAATGCCGATGACACCGGGCATTTCGCGGGCGGGAAATACCACGATCTGCTCAAAGAGATTCCGCCCGGAGACAACTACCTTTACTTCACGGCCAAGCGCGGCCATCCTAATCCTCAATTTGAGTGGCGCAAGCGCTATTGGTCCTTCCTGCTGAAACTCAGTCCTGAGATGCCCTCGTGGACGATCCAGGCACGCCGCTCCAACAACATGGGTCCGCTCCATTGGCGGAATCGCATCTTGCGGATCGAGGAGGTCAAGCGGCTGCAGACCTTTCCCGATGATTGGCACCTCACGGGCACGGTGGAGCGGAAATGGCGTCAGGTCGGGAACGCGGTTCCACCGTTGCTGGCGGCTGCGCTTGGGCGCTCGCTAGCTCAGCAGCTCGATGGGGTTGTGGAATTCGACGCCGCCGCCTGAGCGTGGCCAATAAAAGCGACATCCCTTTTGCTGGCGATTTCTCGCCGAAAGAGATCGATCTGGAGACGGTCCTCACACTCGCACGCGAAAATGCCGGCGACCGGGCGGGTCTGAATCTGGCGGTCCGCGAGCGCTACTACGAAAGGCCGTCCACCTCACCGGAACAGCGGCGCAAGCTTGCCTACAACGTCACGCTCGGTATGGAGAAGTATGGGCTTATTGAGAAAGATGCCCACCTGACGGCCCTCGGGGACGAGGTGTTTGCTCTCGCGGGCTCGCCCGAGAAAATGTACGAGCGGTTCGCTCGTCACATCCTCCTCGAGATGCCAGGCTCACAAATGCTCGAAGCAGTTCGCGATATGCACGCCGCGGGCGAGAGAGTCACCCTGAACAGCTTGCGTAGAGAGCTTGACGACCGTGGCATCTATACGACGTCGGCCAACAAGAGCATGAGCCTGATGCGCCTATGGCTGGATGCGGCAGGGGTGACCGGTCCGAAATGGAAGATCGATGAGGGCGTCTTTCACAGAGTTCTGGGAATTTCGAAACCCGAGTTGGCCGCACTCGCCGATCTCAGCCCTGAGGAGCGCGCGGTCCTCCGAACCCTGGCCGAGCTCGGCACGGTAGTGGACTCCTCGCGGTTGCGGCGGGCGACTGAGCGGGCCCATGCAATCAGGTTGAACGAGAAGGGTTTCGCAAAAACGCTGAAGCCTCTGGCGGAAAAGGGACTCCTGTTGTTCAAACCGGCTGGGGGGAAGTCGGCACCGGTCGCTCCGACGCCGCGCTTGCTGAAAGATGTGACGGTTCCGCTGATCGAACAATATGGGCAAGGGCTGCCTCCGAAATTGCGAGCGCTGCTACGTCAGCCGCTTTCCGACATAGTCGCAGCGCTCGACGCTTCTACTCACGAGAAGGGGCTCGCGCTTGAGGCGCTCGCATTCAAGATGATGCGCAGTCTCAACTTGGACTACTTGGAGACCCGCTTCCGACCTCGGACCGGTGGCCGGTTTGAGGTCGACCTGCTCTTCGAGTCCCGTCAGCTTGGCTATTCCCGGTGGCAGATCCAGTGCAAGAACACGGCGCGGGTTTCGCTAGAGGACATTGCCAAGGAGGTGGGGCTCGTCTACCGGCTTCTTAGCGACACCATCGTCGTTATTACGCGGGGATCGATTGGAGAGGAGGCGAGAAGTTACGCGAACGACGTCATGCGCAAGACCTCGCTCTCCATAGTCCTGATCGATGGCGACGATGTCAAAGGCATCATCGATGACCCTCTCGCGATATTTGCCGTTCTCGAGCGTGAGGCCGCACTCGCTGCCAGTCTCAAGCCGATCGAGGCTTAGCCAGCATTCGTGCAACCTGTTCTGCTGCGCGCTTTGGTTCATCGTGCTCCCAGAAGCGCATTACCGTCCACCCGGCCGATGAGAGCCAGGTGTCGTATCGGCGGTCTCTCTCACGGTTCCTCGCGAGCTTTGCGTCCCAGTACTGGCTATTGCGTCGAGGACTAGTGCCGTGCTGTGGGCATCCGTGCCAGAAGCAGCCGTCAACGAACACAGCGATCTTGGCCCGCGTGAAAACGATGTCGGGACGGATTGGCCGGGGCTGGTCAGATAGGCGAATCGGGTGGTCGACGCGAAAGCGCAGGCCCAAGGCAAATAGGGCCGACCGAAATCGCTTCTCGGGCACGGTGTCGCGCCGCCGGTTTCCCTGCATGGTGGCCCGGACTGCCGCACTTGAAGCCTTGGGTGGACTAGGCAGCTGCGTGATCTCATCAATGTAACCGCGGGCCAAATCTGAGTGCAGGGTGCAGGCCGGGCCCAGTCGCCGCCGCTCACTGGCGGGAAGCCACAAGCGATCCGGCCGATCGGACCCGCAGGTCTTACGGAGTTGACGACTGCGCGTCGGGTCCTGGTCGGCAGTGAGTGGCGGAAGCGGGGGAGCCACCGGAGATCCTCGGGGGCTATCGCAAGAGGGAAGCCGCAACCTAGCCCGCGCCGTCCGGCCCTCCGGATTTGCCCCCATTGGGTCGGGTACCTGATCCATTCTTGAGACCACCACCCTTGAGGGGGCAGTAGAGATATGGCTCAGACGAAAAAACGTTCGACGTCGGCTCGACCTAGTTCCTCGCGGAGGTCGGGGACCAAAGCGAGTTCGACGAAAGCTCGGCCGGCGGCTAAATCATCCAGCAGGTCGAGGAACAAATCCAATTCTCGGTCGGGCAGTAGCTCCAGGTCGAGGAGCAAAGGCAGGAGCTCCTCGGGCTCGGGGAGCAATGGGTCCGGGAGCAACCCGGTGGAGGCGGTGCGCGACACCGTGGAGGAGAAGGCGAAGTCGGCGGGCAAGAGCGTCGGCAGTGCGGGGAAGACCGTCGGCAAGGTGGCCGGGAAGGCGAAGCTGCCTTTGGTTGCCAGTGGGGCGGCGCTCGCGGGGGTCGCGGGCGGGGTCGCCTTGGCGGCGTCGCGGAAGGGGCATCGTGGAGGTATCGGCGGCGCCCTGCGGAAGCCGAAGATCAAGGTCGACACCGGCGACGTGGCCAGGGTCGCGAAAGAGGTCGGCAGCTTCAGCACGCAGGTCGGCGCGCTTGCCGGTGAGTTGCAGCGCAACCGGGAAGCGGCGAATGACGGGAAGCACCGGTCGCCGATCGAGGTCGCGCTGCAGGGACTGACCTCGCGGCACTGATCGCTCGCTCCGGGTCGCGCGCGCGGGAGGGCGCGATCACTCGGCCACAGCGAACAGGCTCCACTCGCCCGGAGCCCCCTTCAGCGTGTGGACCCCGCGCTCCTCGAAGTCCAGGCCCGACCCCACCACGAGCTCCTTGACCGTGCTCGACACGTAGACCTCGCCGGCGCCCGCCAGGGCGCCGATGCGGGCGCCGATGTTCACGGCCATGCCGGCCACGTCGTCGCCGATCAGCTCGACCTCGCCGGTGTGGATGCCGGCGCGCACGCGGAGGTCCAGGGGGGAGAGGGCGGTGCGGAGGGAGGTGGCGCAGCGGATCGCGCGGGCGGGGCCGTCGAAGGTGGCGAGGAAGCCGTCGCCCATCGTCTTGACCTCGTGGCCGCGGTGGAGATGGAGGTGGTGGCGGACGGTGGCGTCGTGGCGCTCGATCAGGTCGCGCCAGGCGCGGTCGCCGAGGCGGGCGGCGGTGGCGGTGGAGTCGACGATGTCGGTGAAGAGGACGGTGGCGAGGGCGCGGTCGGGCTCGTGGGCGCGGCGGCTGCCGACGAGGAACTCCTCGATCTCGTCGAGGATCGCGTCCTGGTTGCCGATCCAGGCGAGGTGGTCGGCGCCGGGAAGTTGGACGTAGCGGGCGCCGGGGATGGCGTCGGCCAGGTAGCGGCCTTGGCACTCGCGGACGACGATGTCGTCGCCGCGGTGGAGGATGAGGGTCGGGACGCTGATGGTGGGGAGGACCGCGCGCACGTCGATTTCGCGGTAGAGGTCGATCAGGGCCATCGCGCCCATCGGGCTGGTGCCCTGGCGCAGGAACATCGCCCACCAGCGGCGGAACTCGGGATCGTCGACCGCGCTCGGGGCCCAGAGGCCGGCCGCGACCGGCCCGCCCCATTCGTCACGGAAGAGGTCGCGCAGCTGGTCGAGCAGCTCCGGCTCGATGCCCTGCGGATAGTCGGGCGCCCGCAGCATCCGCGCCCAGGTGCCGTAGAGGACGAGCGAGGAGACCCGGTCGGGGTAGCTCGCGGCGAAGAGCGCCGACATCGGCCCGCCCTCGGAGACGCCGAGGATCGCCGCCCGCCCGCAGCCGGCCGCGTCCATGACCGCGCCCAGGTCGTCCATCGACTCCTCCAGCGTCGGCGGCCGCCCCGGCCGGTCCGAGAGCCCCTGCCCGCGCTTGTCGAAGACGACCAGGCGGGCGAAGGAGGTGAGCCGACCGAGGAAGCGGGCGATCGTCGGCTCCTCCCAGATCAACTCGACGTGGGAGACGAAGCCGGGCGTCAGCACGAGGTTCGGCGGGCCCTCGCCGTGGACCTGGTAGGCGATGCTGAGCCCGTCGGAGTCGGCGTACCGCGTCGCCGCTTCCATCGCCGAGATGCCCATGCCTCGGCCCGCCTAAGGTCGCGCCTCCAGGATCAGGTTGAACGGCGTCTCCGTCGCCCGGCGGACGTCGGTGAAGCCGCCGCTCATGATCACTTCGGCGAGGCGTTTTTCGCCCGCCTGGGCGCCGAGCGCCAGCCCCACCTCCTGGTCCAGGGACGCCGGGGTGCAGATCATCGTCGAGGCGCCGTAGAAGACGCGGCCGACCGGGTTGAGGTTGTCCTCGACGCGGTCGCCGGCGAAGGGCTCGACGATCAGCCAGGTGCCGTCGGGGGCGAGCGTGTCGTGGATGTGCATCGACGCGCCGACCGGGTCGCCCATGTCGTGGAGGCAGTCGAAGACGGCGACGAGGTCGTAGCCCGTGCCGGGGTAGTCCTTGGCCGTGGCGACCTCGAAGTCGACGTTGTCGACCCCGGCTTCGGCGGCGGCCTCGCGGGCGCGCTCGATCGAGGCGGGGTGGTAGTCGAAGCCGTGGAACTCCGAGGCGGGGAACGCTTCGGCCATGAGGATGGTGGAGGCGCCGTGGCCGCAGCCGATGTCGGCGACCTTCGCCCCTTCCTTGAGCTTGTCCTCGACGCCTTCGAGCGCCGGGATCCACTCGGCGACGAGGTGGCCTTTGTAGCCGGGGCGGAAGAAGCGCTCGGTGCCCTCGAAGAGCCGGTGGTCGTGCTCGTGCCAGCCCATCCCGCCGCCGGTCTTGAACGCGCTGGCGATCTTGTCCTCGTCGGCGTAGAGGGAGGCGATCAGCTCGTATGCGCCGAGCAGGTAGAAGGGGCTCTCCTCGTCGGCCAGCGCCATGGCCTGCTCGGGCGGCAGCTCATAGGTGTCGCCCTCGGCGTCGTAGGTGACGTAGCCGCCCGCCGCCTGGTTGCGCAGCCACTCGCGCACCGAGCGCTCGGCGACGCCCGCGCGCTCCGCCACTTCCGCGGAGCTCAGCGGCCCGGCACCGGCCATCGCCTTGTAGAGGCCCATGCGCTCCCCGATCACGAAGAGCGGCGCGCTGATCACCGCCCCCATGTCGGTCACCGCCTGACCCATGAATGCTTCGAGCTTCTCGGGATCGATCTCGGTCGCGGCCATCGTCATCGCCTCCAGGCGGTCTATGAAGTTTTTGGGACGAGATCCCTGCTCAAACCGAGTAGAACCCACCCGCGGAGCGGCTGTCAAGGCGACCTACGGCTCTCTGACCGGATTCATTCGCGGGCCGGGCGCGGAGGTCGGCGGCGGGCGGCACGGTAGGTTCAGGGCCATGGCTGATCAGGCAGGACTGCGAGCCCGCCTCGCGCGCGCCGGCGCCGGGCTGCTGCGGGTGCGGTGGTTCGTGCGGGCGCCGATCTGGCTCTACCGGGCGCGGCTGGGGGCGATCTTCGGCGGGCGCCTCTTGATGCTGGAGCACGTCGGGCGCAAGAGCGGTGAGCCCCGCTACGTCGTCCTCGAGGTCGTCGACCACCCCGAGCCGGGCACCTACGTCGTCGTCTCGGGCTTCGGCCGGCGGGCGCAGTGGTACCGCAACGTCGAGGCCGACCCGCACGTCCGCGTCTACCTGCGCAGCCGCCGCCCCGCCGCCGCCGAGGCGCACCCGCTGGACGCCGAGGCGGCCGCGGCGTCGCTGCGGCGCTACGCCACCGCGCACCCGCACGCCTGGGACTCCCTGCGCCCGGTCCTCGAGGAGACCCTCGGCGCGCGGATCGACGACACCGGGACCGAGCTGCCGATGGTGGCCCTGCGCCTCGCGTCCTGATCGGCGCTCGGACGCTCGCGCCCGACGCGCGAGCCGTACATCCGGCCAGGCCGCCGCGCAAATGGACATGAAAGCTTTCGCGGCGGGGTAGCGTCGGGACCATCGTCCGTTGGAGGGTGAGATCCGCGTTGGCCGCGGGGATCCTCGCGATCCTCACGGTTCCGGCGGTCGCCTCGGCCAGGCCCGCGGCGACCGGCTCCGCCGAGGGCACCGGCCTCCTCGTCACCGTCGCCGCGCGCGAATGCCCGACCTACCAGGACATCCGCGCCAACCTCGCGCGCAACAACATCATGGAGAGCCTCGAGGACCTCGGCGAAGACACGCTTTACTCGAGCGGCGAGCCGGTCAACCCGAAGAAAGAGCTCGAAGGCCAGCCGAACTGCAAGCCGATCACCGGCTGGCAGTTCACGCTCGGCTCGGGGATCAAGGAAAAAGCCTCGACCGGGCCGTGGGGCGCGCTCTCGATCGTCACCGGCGCCGAAGCGTCGACCGTGACCACGCAGGCGACGACGCCGCTACTCGGCTGGAACGGCGAAACGATCCCCGGCATCTCGCTGCACGGCGCCGCCACCTTCGAACTGAACCAGGCGCAGGCCGAACGGGCCGCCGGCCACTACCTCTGGATCCAGGGCGGGACGACGGCCGACCCGGTCCTCTATACCTCGGGACCGTTCGCGGGCAAGTACGGCTTCGGCGCGCTGCGCTGCTCGATCGACGACCTGAACGGCGACAACGTCGAGACGATCGACTTCCCGGTCGGCACCACGCACGCCTTCTGTTACGCCTACTACGTCACCCCGCCGCCGAGCTCGGGGACGATCGTGATCCGCAAGGAAGTGCGGAACGCGGGCTCGGCGACGCAGGCCTTCAACTTCGGCGGCAACGTCTCCTACAACCCCGGCGGCGCCTTCGACCTCGCCGCGGCCGAAGGCGCGCCCGCCGAGCAGTCCTTCTTCCGCGGCGAGACGAAACCGGGCGAAGACCCCTGGACCGTCAGCGAGCAGGTGCCCGACGGCTGGTTCCTCGCCGACATCCGCTGCGAATCGAACGGCAGCCAGGTGACGAGCGATCGCGAGAACGCGACCGTCGACATCCGCCTCGCGGCGGGCGACACGGTCACCTGCACCTACGTCGACGTGCTGAAGCCGCCCGACGGGGTGCTGCTGCTGCGCAAGATCACCGAAGGGGGAACCGGGACGTTCGACCTTAAAGTCCTCGACTCGGATGGGCAGACCGTCAGGCGGGAGCGGGTGACCACCGACGAGGAGGGCGTCCCCGCCAACGGCAGGCCGCTGGCCCTGGAACCGGGGAGCTACAGGGTGCTCGAGGCCGAGCCGCACGATCGCCGCGGCGTCTGGAAGCGGGTCGGCGTGAGCTGCGACGGCAAAGCCCAGCGTGGTGACACGGCGAGGATCACGATCGCCGCCAGTCACGGCGCCGTCTGCACCTTCACCAACCGGCTGACCTACGAGGGTCGGTTGACGATCACCAAGGAAGCGATCGGCAACACCGGTTCGGCAGCCTTCCAGGTCACCTCTCCGCAGCTGCCGGAACAGCAGCGGAAGCAGATCGCCGTGGTGAGGAAGGAAAAGACGAAGGTGCTCGCCAAGGGCGAATCGACGAGCGACCTGCCGTTCGGCACCTACGTCATCCAGGAGTCCGCCGCCCCCGGGACGAGCCGGGCTGGCTGGGCACTGATCGAGGTCGACTGCGACGGCAAGGCGATCCCCTTCGAGCAGGGACGCGCGGTCGTCCGCCTCACCCACAGCGATCCGCATAAGCACTGCCGCTTCGTCGACCGCTATTCCAGGTCGCCGAGCCCGCCCGGTCCCGAACCAGGACCCGGCCCCCAGCCCGGCGAAGACGCGGAGATCACCGTCGCCAAGACCCTGGTCAGCACCGGCAGCGGGCCGACGCCGACCAGCGTCTACCGGATCGAGGTCAGGAACCTCTCCGGCGCGACCGCCTCGAACGTCGTCGTCACCGACCAGCCCGGCCCGGGCCTGGTGATCGTCGCCGCCGAACCGAGCGCGGGCGGCACCTGCATGCGCACCGACCTCTACGTCTGCACCTTCGCCTCGATCCCCGCGCACGGCGAGGCCACGGTGATGGTGACGGCGAAGGACTACGGCGGCGGCGGGACCTACAACCGCGCCGTGATCGGCTCGGCCAGCCCCGACGGCGATCCCGCCAACAACGTCGACGCGGCGCGGGCGAAGAGCCCGACGCGGCACTACAAGGCTTGCGGCTCGAGCGTCGCCGTCGCCGCGCGCTGCTGACCCGCCGCCGCGCTACGGCGTGACGATGTTGAACCAGAACTCGAAGTCGTCGAGCAGGCCGAGGAGGTCGTGCAGCGCCTGGGCGTCGCCGTCGACCTTCGCGGTGCCGTCGGCGATCAGCGTCGGCAGGTCGGTCGCTTTGAGGATCACGCGATTGAGGTCGGTGCGGTCGATCGTCAGGGTCGCGTCGGGATCCTCGGCGGCGCCGCTGCGATGCCCGAGCGTGCCGTGCCGCAGGAAGAGCGTCCAGGTCTCCGAGACGTCGGGCAGCTCGCAGACGAAGGTGAGCCTTCTGTCGCCGGCCTTCTCGCCGTTCAGCCTCATCCCCAGGTAGTCGAAGAACAGCGGTATGTCCATCGCCCGAACGGTGTCGGGGGTGGCGCTGTTGGGGGTGGGGAGGTCGAGGACCCCCTCGCGCAGCTCCTTCGCCCCGGCGAGATAGAAATTCCGCCACGGGCCCGACTCCGACTGGTAGCCGAGCTGCTCGAGCGCGTCGGCCTGGAGCGAGCGGGCGGCCTCATCGTCGGGATCGGCGAAGATCAAGTGGTCGAGAACCTCGGCGACCCAGCGGTATTCGCCCGCCTCGAACGCCTCGCGAGCCTTGCCGAGCGCCGCCTCGGCGCCGCCCATGAACTCGACGTAGCGTTTCGCCGCCTCCTCGGGCGGGAGCTGGTGGAGCCGGGCCGGGTTGCCGTCGAACCAGCCGAGGTAGTTGGTGTAGGTGGCCTTGACGTTGTGGCTCAGTGAGCCGTAGTAGCCGCGCATCGCCCAGTGGCGGTCGAGCTCCGGCGTGAACCTGACCCGCTCGGCGATCTCGGTCGCGTTCAGGCCGTGGTTGGCGAGCCGCAGGGTCTCGTCGTTGATGAAGCGGAACCCGTCGCGCGCCATGCTCAGCATCTCGAGCACGCGGTCGTTGCCCCAGACCGGCCAGTGGTGCATCCCGTACATCACCTCGGAGCGATCGCCCCACATCTCCATCGTCCGCTCCAGGTGCTTGGACCAGGTGAGCGGGTCGCGCGGCGCCGCGCCGCGCAGCGTGTAGGTGTTGTGGAGGGTGTGGCAGCAGTTCTCCGCCGCGGTCACCGCCTTGAAGTCCTCGATGAACCAGTGCATCTCGGCCGGTGCCTCGGAGTCGGGGGCCATCATGAACTCGAAGTCGAGTCCGGCGATCGTCTCCCGCTGCCCGGTCTCGGTGACGATGTCGGTCGGCGGGATCAGGCCGATCTCACCGGAGGAGGTCGAGACGCCGAGCCCGGCGCCGACCTGGCCACGCGGGTCGGGGGGCAGCAGGTTGCCGAACATGTAGCTCGCCCGCCGGCTCATCACGTTGCCGGCGGAGACGTTCTCGGCGACCGCCGCCTCGAGGAAACCCTCGGGCGCGTAGATCTTCACCCTGCCGGCCGCGACGTCGGCCTCCTCGACGATCCCGTGGACCCCGCCGTAGTGGTCGACGTGGCTGTGGGAGTAGATGACGGCGACGACCGGCTTGCGCGGGCGGTGTTCGTAGTAGAGCTCGAGCGCGGCCTTCGCGGTCTCGGCCGAGACCAGCGGGTCGAAGGCGACGATCCCGTCGGGGCCCTCGGCGAAGGTGATGTTGGAGAGGTCGAGCGTCCGCACCTGGTAGATGCCGTCCGGCACCACCTCGTAGAGGCCGCCCTGCACGGTCAGGCGCATCTGCCGCCAGAGGCTCGGGTTGACGGTGTCGGGAGCCTCCTCGCCGTGGGAGTGCAGAAACTCGAACCGGGAGAGGTCCCAGACGAGATCGCCGTCGGCGTTGCGGACGCGGCCGCCGTCGGGGAGCGGCGCGATCAGGCCGCGCGCCGCGTCGTCGAAGTCGCGCGTGTCCTCGAAGGCGAGGCCATCGGCCATCGCCCGATTGGCCGCCCGCGTGGCCTCGCTCGCCTCGGCGCGCCCTTTGTCGTCCCGCTCACCCATGCAGCCCTCCGATCGTTCGTGCCGTCGGCTTGCTCGCCCTTGCTTTCGGGACCCTATCCGGGACTATGCTCGGCGCCATGGGCGTGGACGAGGATCGGAAGGATGCGGACGGTGCGGAGCGCCGCACCTCGCTGGCCGGCGAGCGGACGCTGCTCGCCTGGTGGCGGACCGGCCTGACCGCGATCGCCGTCGCGCTCGGCGTCGGCCGCCTCCTGCCCGAGCTTGCTCCGCACGCGACCCGTTGGCCCTACGCCCTGCTCGGCGTCGGCTTCGCCGTCTACGGGATCGCAATGTTCCTCCTCGGCACCCGGCGGCTGGGCGCCCCCGACCGCTCCTCGGAGGATCGGATGCTGGTCGCCTTCATGGGCGCCGGGACGATCCTCGGCCTCGGCACCCTCGCGGTGATCGTCGCGCAGTGAGCGCGGCGGGCGGGCCGGGCCCCCGCGGGGAAGCGACGGGCGAGTTCGCACTTCCGGGCCCTATCCGGTCATTTCTGCGAACTCGCCAGGTGCGCCCGGGCCACGGAACCCCCGGCCCGCCCGAGGCGTCAGCTTCCCCGTCCGCCGCCGTGTGATCAGCCCCTACGAGGACGCCGGGGGCGACGGCTCCGGTGACTCGAACATCATGATCCCGGCGGTCGCGGTCATCCCCTTCTCGCCGCTCTCGCTCAGGCGGGCCGCCGCGTCCTCCCTGATCTGGCGTATCGCGTAGAAGGCGTCCGCCAGTACCTCGCTCGCTTCCTCCCATCCTTGCTCGTCTACCTGCATCGCGAACCAGGAGAGCTGACGGTCATCGCGGGAGTTGAACGTCTTCTCCATCAGTGCCCAGTCGATGCGGGCGACCAGGCCCTGGACGACCGTGCGGGAGATGGATCGCTTCTCCAGATCGGAGAGCTCGGTCCAGTCCTCGCCGATGAACTCCGCCCGCGCCAGCCCACGGTACGTCTTCGCGACCGACCCTCGGGCTTTGCGCCAGGCGACCTCTTCGATGCAGCCGTACTCGGCCAACTCGCGGAAGTGGTAGGCGACGTGGTGGACATCGGGCCGCTGGCCGAAGAAGAAATCGGCATAGCCCGCCTTGACGAAATCAACCGGCGCCATCGGGCGCTCGTTCAGCACTTCGAGTATCCGAACGCGAAGCGGATGACGCACCGCCTCGCCGATCATCGACTGCTCCCTTGCACTACGCATTAGAACCCCCCGACCATTGCAATCACCCTTACTGAATTACAGGGACAGAGTAATCGACCGACGGTGCGATGTAGACAAAAAGTTTCGCTTGCGGTGGTATCTATTTCACCGTTAAGTCCTCCCGACACGGCGGTACGGGAGGGGGTGAGCGGGAATGACGACGTCCATGTGCGGCGTGGCGGTGCCGAACGGCTCCATCACCAAGGGGAACTGACGGGTCGGGTGCCGGCGTCTTCGGCAGGGATGGGCCGGGGACGCCGGCAGCCTGGAACCTTCGGCCGGCTGACCGTCCGATCCGCTCAGGCGGCGTGTGGTGTCGGCCCCCACGGGCTCTGCCTGCCGTCAGGACGCGGCGTCGATTTCGTCGATCAGCTCGCGCACCAGGGCAGCCGCCTGCTCGACGTCCTGGATCGGGAAGCCCTCTTCCTCGGCGATCCTCGAGAAGGCCCCCACCCAGCCCGGATAGACCGTCACCGTCGGTGGCCAGGGTTGCTTCCCTCGGTTCTCGAAGATCGCGACGCAAGCTTCCCGCGTCCGCCTGAGGTCGCCGGGCTCCAAGAGATCCCTCGCCAGCAGCAGATCCATCAGGTCGTGCACGCGAGCGTTCTCTTCTCCTTCGAAGACCTCGGTGCACGCATGAAGCTTCTGGGCGATGAGATAGGGCAGCCCGACCACGCTGATCTGCCCGGGCGCCTTCAACCCGAACTGGCCGATGTCGAACGGGGCGACCTGATCGACATCGAGGGCGGCGGCGACCTCGACCGGCGCGACCTCGAACTGCACCTTCCCCCAGCGGCGGCCTTTGTAGTCGATCGCGATGCCGACCCGGTAGGAGCGCGTCTCGCCGATCCGCTTCGGCTCCTCTCGGGCGTAGGAGAATCCTTCGATCTCGTCGGTAAGCGCGTCGTCGAGGGCATCCAGCCAATCGTCGAAGGCACCTCGAAACACGGCATCGAGGTCTTTGGTGGTGCGGGCGCGCAGCTCGAGGCGGAGCTCCATCGAGACGCCTCCCTTGACGACGAAGAGCGGGCCTCCGTCGCCGTCCAGAGAGCGTTCGAGGGGCAGTGCGACGAGCATGAAGGAGACCGCACGACGCACCCGCGACTCGGCCAGCTGCTCCTGGTCGGCGTATTCGCGGATCCAGTTTTGAAGGACCCGCATGTTGTGGGGCTGCTTTTCCTTCGGGAAGCCGCTCACGACTCCACGCGCTCCCGGAGTCGACGACGTATCCGGGCGAGCTCGGGTCCTCTGAGCTGTCCCCGCATGCGCGCGGTGTCGATCGCCTGGCGCAGCAGATCGCCACGCAGGCTCGACTCGATGCCGTCGAGTATCGCCCGCCGAGGGGTGACGATCGGGATTCCTTCGAAGAGGGTCTTCTCCCCCTGCTCCAGATCGCGCCTGTGGACGGCATAGAGGCGCGGCACCGCCTTCTGCAGTCGGTAGGAGGTCGGGATGGTGACGTGGATCCGCGCCGGATTCACGTCACAGAGGTCGTAGAGATCCAAGGCGGTGTCGTGCGAGAGGATCCCCCTGCGATCCGCCCACATCGTCGCCTGCGCCAGCTGCCCAAGTTCGGGCCGGGCGTCGAGAAGCGGAAAACGGTAGATCCCGCGATCGACCCGCTCGATCGTCCCCCGCCGCTCCATGTCGATCAGCCGGTGCGGATCGATCCCTGCCACGCGTGCATCAGCGGCCGTCACCAGGCCTTGCTGTTCGGCGGCGATCGGCGCGAGCTTGTCGAAGTTCTTCCCCGGCATGGGTGATTAAAGCGTTGCGTTTTGCAACTGATCAAGCTCGACAAGGCTAGCAGGTGTCTGCTTGAAACGTTGCATTTTGCAACGTTTAAAGACCCCCTCGAAATTTGACGGAGCGATTTGACGGAGCGCTATGAGTTCGACGGCGGCAGGCAGCGCTTGCAGATCTCGGCGAGGTGGTGGCGGTCGGTGCCGCAGCAGCCGCCGAGGACGCGGAGGTTGGGGAGGTGGGGCTCGAGGGTGGCGTATTCGGCGCTCAGCTCGGCGGGGTCGCCGCGGTCGAGCTCGGTTGCCTCGTCGAGTTCGGCGTGGGTCTTGCGGGAGGCGTTGGCGCGGATGCCGCCGATCCTTCGCACCCATTCGCCGCCCTTTTCGAGCTCGGCGGCGAAGTGGGTCGGGTGGGCGCAGTTGACCATCAGGTAGGCGGCGGCGGAGTCGGTCTCCGCGTCGAGGCGTTCGACCGCCTCGCGCAGCGGCTCGCCGCTCGGCAGGCGGCAGTCGGTCTCGACCGTGAAGGAGATCGTGACGGGGAGGCGGGCGGCGCCGGCGGCGGCGACGATGCCGATCGCCTCCTCGGCGTAGGAGAGGGTGTAGGCGCCGACCATGTCGACCCCGGCGGCGGCGAACGCCGCCACCTGCGGGGCGTGGTAGGCCTCCGCCTCGGCCGCCGAGAGGAGACGCTCGGGGCGGTAGGCGTCGCCCTCGGGCCCGACCGTGCCGCAGACGGCGATCGGGGTCGTCGGGCCCTGCCAACGCTCGCGCTCGAGCTGGGCGAACTCCACCGCCGCCCGGTTGACGTCGGCGATCGCCGCCGCCGATCGTCCCAGCGCCGCGCCCCAGCTCTCGCTTGCCCGCCAGGTCGGCGTGTCGAAGGTGAAGCCGACGCCGTGGGCGCGGGCAAGCTCGAGGAAGCCGTCGTAATAGCGGCGGAGCGCCGCCCGGCCGCGCTCGTCGTCGAGCAGGACGAACGAGGCGAATTCGGGGAGCTCGATGCCCTCGTCGAAGATCATCGTCGTCTCCAGGCCGCCGTCGCCGATGTAGAGGCGCTCGCCGTCGGGCACGGTCACGTCACGATCCTACGGCGTCCCCGGTCGGGCCGCCGCCGTTCGCCGAGGCGATGGTGAGTGCCGGGATCAGCCTTCCGCCGCTTCGCCGGCCCGCACGACCCCGGTCTCGTAGGCGAGCACGACGGCCTGGACCCGGTCGCGGAGGTCGAGCTTGGCGAGGACGCGGCTGACGTGGGTCTTGACCGTGCCTTCGCTGATGAAGAGGGCGGCGGCGATCTCGGCGTTGGACTTGCCGCGGGCGACGAGGATCAGGATCTCCAGCTCGCGCTCGGTCAGCTCCTCGAGGCGCGGCGGCGGCTCGTCGGCGCGGCGGGGCGCGCTGACGTAGTGCTCGATCAGGCGGCGGGTGATGTCGGGCGCGAGCAGGACGTCGCCGCGGGCCACGGCGCGGACCGACTCGACCAGTTGCTCGGGCGGCGCGTTCTTCAGCAGGAACCCGCTGGCGCCGGCCTTCATCGCGTCGTAGACGTACTCGTCGAGGTCGAAGGTGGTGAGGATCAGGACCCGCGGCGCCGCCGAGCCCCGGCTCAGGATCTGGCGGGTGGCCTCGATCCCGTCGAGGTTCGGCATGCGGATGTCCATCAGGACGACGTCGGGCCGGCGCAGGCGGGTGGCCTCGACCGCCTCGCGGCCGTCGGCGGCCTCGGCGATCACCTCGATGTCGGGGTGGACCTCGAGGATCATCCGCATCCCGCCGCGCACCAGCGCCTGGTCGTCGGCGATCAGCACGCTCGTCACGGGCGCCTCGCGTGGGGGAGGGAGGCGCGGACCCGGTACCCGCCCTCGGCCGCCCTGCCGGTGGAGACGGCGCCCCCATATAAGGCGACCCGCTCGCGCATCCCGATCAGGCCGTGCCCGACCTTGCCGTTGCCGCCGGCACCGCCGCCGCCGCGGTCGGTGATCTCGACCTGCAGCTCGTCGGGGAGGTGGCGGACGACGACCGTCGCCGGCGCCCCGCCCGCGTGCCTGAGGGTGTTGGTCAGCGCCTCCTGGACGATCCGGTAGGCCGAGAGCTCGATCCCCGGGGAGAGGCCCGACGCGTCGGCGCCCTCGATCCGCAGCTCCACCGGCAGCCCCGCCGCCCGCATCTGCGCGGCCAGCGCGTCGAGCGCCGCCAGGCCCGGCTGCGGGCTGAGGCCGCCGTCGCCCTGCGTCTCGCGCAGCACGCCGAGGAGGCGCCGCAGCTCGTCGACCGCCTCGCGCGCGGTCGCCTGGATCGCTCGCAGCGGCTCGCGGGCGCGCTCGGGGTCGAGCGTCAGCACCCCTTCGGCCGCCGCGGCCTGGACGCCCATCAGGCTGACGCTGTGGGCGATCACGTCGTGCAGCTCGCGCGCGATCCGTCCCCGCTCCAGCTCGACCGCCTCGCGCGCCTCCTGGCGGGTCCGTTCGAGATCCTCGGCGCGCCGGTTGAGGGCTTTGGCGTCGCTGCGCATCCGCCGGGCGATGCGGCCGAGCGCCCAGGCGCAGAGCAGCCAGAGCAGGTTGAAGGCGAGGTCGATGACCGAACCCAGTCCGGGGATGGCGATGGTGACGGCGGTGACCGTGGCGAAGAGCAGCGCGAGCCCCGCCAGCGAGCGCCAGAGCAGCGATTCGTAGGCGGCCACCGAGTAGGCGGTGATCAGCACCGGGATGAAGGCGCCGATGAAGGGGGCGGTGGAGGAGACGAAGACGACGTCGACGACGATCCCGCCGGCCATCGCGCCGACGGTGAGGAGCGGGACGCGGCGGCGCCAGAAGAGCGGCACCATGGCGACCAGCAGCAGTGCCGAGTTCAGCCACGCCGGCCCGCCGAAGTGCGTCCTCCCGCCGTTGTCTCCCCAGGGGGCCCAGACGTCGAGCTGGGAGAGGACGACGAAGACGGCCGTCAGCACGGCGTCGAAGAGGCGGGGGTCGATCCTGGGCGGAGACCAAGCTGCGAGCCGCGCGCGCATGCGGGGACCGTAACTGCCGGGAGGTTGCTCGGCATCCCTCGCGGGGCTGATGGGGCATGCGACGAACGGCGGAGGCGCGGGGCCGCTCTTCCTCCTCGCGGCAGAGCGCTTCGTGGCCGCGGCGCCGACGACGCGGCGCCGGGCGCCGATTAGCGTCGCCCCGTCGGCTGGACAACCACCAAGGAGGTAGGACACCGTGCGGAAGTTCCTCGAGCTCGTCGTGCTCGCGTCGATCGGCGCGGCGCTCACCGCGGCGCCGGCCCTGGGCGCGGTGCCGAGCGGCAACCTGCTCGCGAACCCGGAAGCGGAGGCGCCGCCGGTCCGCGCGGCGGACGGCAGCTTCGGCCTCCCGCAGGGCTGGGTCGCGACGGTGACGCCGGAAGACGGGGAACAGGGCCCGTTCGACTCCTGCTACGGCGGCGCCGACGGCGAGGCCGAAGCGCTCGAAAGCAGCGTCGGCGCGGCGATCGAAGGCGGCGCCCGGTACTTCTTCGCCGGCTACAACCAGCAGGCCACGCTGCGCCAGGAAATCACGGTGCCCGCCGAAGCCGGCGGCCGGGCGCTCTTGATCGGCGGCGACTTCGGCGGCTGGGAGAGCCAGGAAGACCACGCGACGCTCGAAGCGCGGTTCTTCGACGCGGGCGGCGCGGTCGAATTGGGCGCGCCGCTGGTGACGGGCGCGGTGACCGCCGCCGACCGCGGCGACGCGACCGCGATGCTGCCCCGGCAGGCGAGCGGCACGGTGCCGATCGGCACCGGCACGATCCACTTCGTCCTCACCCAGACCAGGGAAGAAGGCCTCTCCAACGACGGCTACGCCGACAACCTCTACGCGACCTTCGACGCGGCCGCGCCGGCCCGTCCCGCGCCGACGGGGGACGCGGCGTGCCCGCTCGCGGCGGCGCCGGTGACCCCGCCGCCGGCCGTCCCGCAGCCGACGCCCCCGGCGCCCGCGCCTGTCGCCCCGGCCGCGCCGAGCGTCAGGATCACCAGCGGGCCCGCCCACGAGACCGCCGACTCCGCCGCCGTCTTCGACTTCGTCGGGACTCCCGGCGGCAGCTACGAATGCTCGGTCGACGGCGGGCCGTGGAAGCCCTGCGTCAGCGGGCGTGACTTCGGCCCGGCCCGGCCCGGCGACCACCTCTTCCAGGTGCGGGAGAAGCTGAACGGCGTGGCCGGCGCTACCGCGTCCTACCGCTGGACCGTGGACCTGCCGAAGGCCTGCGTGCTGCGCGTCGCCCGTGCCCGGGTGTTCGTCTACACCAAGCGCGACAAGGCGCGCCTGGTGATCCACTACACGACCTACCGGCCCGCGCGGGTGAGCGTCGCCTATGCCTTGCGGGGTTCCCGCGGCAGCCTCGCGCTCGGCTCGGCGACGGCGAGGTTCAAGCGGGCCGGCGTCTTCCGCCTCGCCGAGCGCCTGAGCAAGGCGCAGATGGCCAAGGTCCGCGCGGCCAAGGCGCTCACGGTCCACTTCAAGATCCCCAAGACCCCGAGCAGCTGCGGCCGCTACTACGCCAAGCGGCTGACGATCCCGCGCAAGGTCTCCGGCCAGACCGTCTGGTTCCAGTCGGACTCGGTGTTCAGCGCGGCGGGCTGAGCTCAGTGGAAGGCGTAGGGCCCGGTGATCTCGTCGGGCTCGGCGCCGAGCAGGGCGGCGAGCTTGGCGCGCTCGGCCTCCGGCTCGCCGGGTCGCGCCTCGATCACGGTCCAGGCCGCGCGTCGCGGCTCGCCGCCGTCACCGTTGGCGCCGCGCGCCATCGGGATGGCTCGGGCGCCGATCTCGATCAGGCGCTCACGCTGCTCGGCGGCGAGGTCGCCGCGGATCCAGAATTGGAGAGGTGCCATCCCCAGAGGCTAGGAAGGGGATGGGGGAGGAGCCTCGGTACGCGCGCGTGTGCACAGGACCGTTCACGGTCCCGTGGCGCGCGGTGCGCCGGCCGGGCCGCCGAGGCGACGACCCGGCCGGCCCGCCTATTCGACCGCCTTCTTCAGCTCGGCGCCCGCGCTGAACCTCGGCACCTTCTTCGCGGCGATCTGCATCGTCTCGCCGGTCTGCGGGTTGCGGCCCGTGCGGGCCTCGCGGTGCGAGACCGAGAATTTGCCGAAGCCGGTCAGCCGCACT
Source organism: uncultured Actinomycetes bacterium (assembly GCA_937907435.1). Lineage (GTDB taxonomy): Bacteria > Actinomycetota > Thermoleophilia > Solirubrobacterales > 70-9 > VAYN01. Next base: position 10,226 of record CALCIA010000202.1, on the reverse strand, counting down.
TCGTTCCCGGAGCTCATCTGCTCCTCGATCGCCTTCAGCGTCGCATCGACGGCGCGTTTCGCGTCAGCGCCGCTGAGCCCGCTCCGCTCGGCGACGTCACGGACCAGGTCGTCCTTGCCTATCAGTGCCATGGATCATCCTCCGAACTTCTCGGTGCTCCGCATTCCACGCGGACTGTCACCGAAAACCGTAGCCGCGCCGTAGGTCGTTCCCCGGCGCAGAGCGATTTTTGGCTCAATCGCGGGTCCGGCGGCGCCGCACGCGCGCCCAGCGGTCCCGCAGCTTCAAGCCCAGGACGCCGCCGCTCGCCAGCAGCACCGGGCCGAAGCTGAGCGCCGTCTCCTCGACCGGGATCCCGGCGATGTGGCCCAGGGGGAGCATCACGCGCGCCCCTCCGCGAGCGTCCGCTCGAGGTTGTCGAAGCAGCGGTTCCAGCCCTCTTCGTGGTCGCGGGCGGTGGCCTCGTCGCGCAGGCTCGAGTGGGTGAAGGTGACGGTGGTGGCGCCGCCGGACTCGACGAAGGCGATCTCGATCAGCGTCTCGCGATCCTCGTCGTCGCGGTCCCAGGTCCAGGTGAAGGCGAGCCGGTGGGGGCGGTCGACCACGGTGTAGTGACCGCCGCCGCCGTGCGAGTCGCCGTCGGTGTCCCGCATGACGACGCGGACGGCGCCGCCGACGCGGAGGTCGACGCTTGCCTCCGGCGTCGTCCAGTCGGGCCGCGCGTGCCACCAGCGGCGCATCACGTCCTCGTGGGTGAAGGCGTCGAAGACGGCGGTCGCGGGAGCGTCGTAGCCGCGCTCGATGACGAGGGTCTCGGTGGGCGGGGACTCAGACACTGGACGCTCCCCGCTGCGACTCGGCCGCGACGTCGAGGGCGTGCGTGAACGGTGACGCTTCGTCGTATTTGTCGTGGTAGTTCCACCACACATATGCCTGGGTCTGGGGGTAGTCCTCGGGCGAGTCCTCCCACATCTCCTGGCGGCCGAGCGCGGTGATGTCGAGGTAGCTCCAGGTGCTGCCGAGCGCTTCGTCGCCGCGCTTGTCGACGAAGTAGGTGCGGAAGACGTCGTCGCCCTCGCGGACGAAGGCGTTGGTGCCGTGCCATTCGTCGACGCCGAAATCGAGGTCCCAGTCGTCGGTGATCGTGTACCAGGGCACTTCCCATCCCATCCGCGCGCGGTAACGGGCGATGTCCTCCTGGGGCGCGCGGGAGGCGTAGGCGAGGGTGGTGTCGCGGGCGCCCAGGTGGGCGAGGTGCGCGACCTGGTCGGCGCCGAAGGAGCAGCCGCGGCAGCCGCTCTCCGGCCAGCCGTGGACGCCCGGCTCGAAGAAGAAGCGGTAGAGGACGAGCTGGCGCCGGCCCTCGAACATGTCGAGCAGGGACACCTCGCCCTCGGGCCCCTCGAATCGATACTCCTTCGTCACAGCCTGGCGCGGCATCCGCCGGCGTTCGGCGGCAAGCGCGTCACGCGCTCGCGTCAGTTCCTTCTCCTTGACCAAGAGCGCCTCGCGGGCGGCGCTCCACTCCTCGGGTGAGACGACGGGCGGCAGGTTCATCGCTGCTCCTCCTTCAGGTGATCCTCGACGACGTCGAACAGGCGCGTCCAGATCTCGCGCTGGCGAACCATCCAGTCGGTCGCCTCCTCCAGCGTCTCGGTCCGCAGCGACAGCACGTGCTTGCGGCCGTCGACGACCCGACTCACGACCCCGCTCTCCTCGAGCACCTTCAGATGCTTGGAGATCGCGGGCTTGGAGACCCCGAAGTCACCCGTCACTTCACCCACCGTGGCGGGCCCGGCAGCAAGCCGTTCGACGATCTGGCGACGGATCGGATGGGACAGCGCCTTGAACGGACTGTTAACCATTTGGTGAACTGTAGCACGAGTGCCTCGGAGCCGCGGCGGTCGAAGTACTGCTTTGATGCTTGATCGGTATCGACCTGTACAGCGGCCGGGGGGTTCAGAGCGCAAGATGGCGGGGGATGGCTTCATGTCGCATCTGGCGGCCGCCGACTCCTTGTCGGACCTGTCGCGGCGCCTTGGCGCCGTCTGCCTGGAACGGGAGTCCGAACTCGCGGAGATGGCGGATCAACCCGCCACCGCCAGGGAGCTGAGGCGGCTCGAGGACTGGTGCGGCCGGCAGTCGCTGGCCATCTGGGAAGAGGTGATCGCCGATCCGTCTCGGTTCGACGCCCGGTTCGGCGCCAAGGTCGTGGCGAGCCTGCGACGCACCGGAGCCCGTTACCCGCTCGACTGCCTCGGGGTGGTGCGGGGGATCTGTCGACGCGCCCTCGGCGAGCTGTTCGCGACCACGGTCGACCAGGTGAGCCTCGAGCACGGCCTGCCGGTCCCGTTCGCGACGCGACCGCTCCCGGACGTCCTCGGCGAGCACTGCACCACCAGCCTCACGACCCTGAACGGCACCAACCTCCTCCATCCGCTGCCCTACGACCTTTACGGTCCGCTCCCGGGAGGGCAGGTCCGGGTCGTCCTCGATTATGCGCATCGGGATCGACTGGACGAGCTGACCTGGGACGAGGAGACCGGGCTGCCGAAGATCGCGACGATCCACCCCGTCGTCGGAGACGGCTTCGACGTCACGATCGAGGGCGATCGCTTCTTTCACGTGCGGCCGAAGGAGTGGGACGCCGATGCGGTCGCCCGACTGCTCGAAGCGGCGAAGGCGGAAGGGGCGAGCCTCGCGGTCCTGCCGGAGCTGAGCCTCCCTGCCCCTGACGCGCTCGAAGACCTGATCGGACGAGCGTCGGATGATCTTCCGCCCCTCGTCGTGGCGGGCAGCGCCCATGTCGAGGAAGCCGGCGCCGGCGAGCCCATCCGCGCCAACGAAGCCCGGATCTACCTCGACGGCAGGTTCGTCGCGCGGGCGCGCAAGCACCACGGCTTCAGGACGAAGGAGATCGCCGGCGAGTCCTTCGGCGATTACCTGCTGGAGGACCTCACCCGGGACCAGAAGACGATCATGGTGCTGTCGGGAACGCGGACGCGGCTGGCAGTGGTGATCTGCGCCGACCTCCAGGAGGCGAAGATCCCGGCCCTGCTGGTCGCCGCCGGCGTGAACCTGCTGCTCGTGCCGACGATGACGCGGAAGATCGGGTCCTTCAACACGGCGGTCAGCGGGGTGGCCGGATGGTCGCAGGGCGTCGCCGCGCTGGCGAACACGCGCTGGGGAGAGGACGGCCAACCCTTTCTCTGCTTCTGCGCGGTCCCGCGAGAATCGCCGCTGGAACAGACGGCGGCGCTGCCTGACGACGGCCGCGAACCGGCACCGGTCCTCGGGGTGTTCGACCCGAACCAGCCGCTGCCGGACGCCGTGTCCTGGCCGTGACCGGTTGGCGTGGTGGTCAATTGCAGGGAAAACGCGACCTCATCGGGAGGGGTCAGGACTGGCGAGTACCGAAGTGATATGAATGGTAGTCAATGATCGGTCATTGACTACTGGTCTCTGATCCACAGGATCGCTCGTCAAGGAGCACAAGATGAAGAAGCCGAACACCACCGCAACCGGTCGGCTGCGAGCCGAACGCCGGCGGGTGGCCGAGCTCGAGAGCACCGAACCGCTGCGACGCCGCATCCTGGTGGCGCTCGGCGAAGCCGCCGCGGCGCCGTCCGAGCTCGCCCGGGCGGTGGACGCGCGGAAGGAGTCGGTCAGCAGGAAACTGCGGGAGCTGCGGGAGGCGGGCCTGGTCGAGGTTTCCGGGGACGCCGACGATCGCCGGCGCAGCGTCTACTCGCTCACCGCCGCGGGCCGCTCGGAGCTCGGTCGACACCTGGCCTTCGGCGAGCCGGAAGCGAGCCTGCCGGCGCCGGACCGGGACGAGGTCGTCGAGTTCCTGCGCGAGGCGCTCGCCGGTGCGGTCGCGATGCGCAGGCGCAGCAACCGCCTGCAGGAAGCGATCGATCGGATCGAAGACGTCAAGTCGCAGGCGGAGGAGCTGGATGCCGTCGACCTCAGGCTCGAGGCGTTGGTCGAGCTGACGATCACCCAGCGCCAGGACCGTCAGACGGCAGGGCGGGATGTCTCTCTCCAGAGTTTGAGCGCGCTCGCGCTCGGCGCGCATGAAGTCGAGCCGCGCCTGGTGTATCCGGCGATCGCCCACCTCGAATATGAGCGCGGCAAGGCCGCCGACCTCGGCGAGACGGACACGGCGGTGCTCGGGCGGCACCTGATCGCGGCCATGTCGCTGTTCGAGGCGTTGACCGAGGAACGACCGCCCGAGGAGAAGACGACCTGGCAGGGCCGGCGGGCCTGGAGCGTGATCGGGTTCGCGAACAACCTGCGCGAACAATCGCGCTACGAGGAAGCGCTCCGCTACGCGGTCTCCGGGCTGCGGATGTTCGAGGACCTCGACGACGACTACGGTCGCACCCAGTGCTGGCTCCTGTTCGGCTTCTGCCTGCGGCTGCTGCAGCGATTCGACGTCGCCTGGACGTGCCTGGAGCGGGCGTCCGCGCTGGCCGGCGCGAAGGGAAACTCGTTTGAACGAGCGATGGCGTACTGCCGCGTGCAGATGGGGGAAGTGCGGCGCTGTCAGAGCCGTATCGAGGAGGCCCGGGAGCTGCTCGACGACGCGTGCCTGCGAGCCGAGCGCCTCGAGCTCGACACCGCGAAGGCCTTTGCCACATCGGGTATCGCCGCCACCGAGTTTCAAGACGGGGCGTTGGACGGGGCCCAGGCCACCCTGCGCCGCGCGCAGGAGATCTTCGATCTCCGCGAGCACACCGAGGGGATCGCGCTCAACGCGCGGCGGCAGGCGACCGTCGCCCGTCACCTCTCGGCCGAAGGCGTCGCGCCGCGCGAACGGGAGATCAAATCCCTGATCGCCCGTGCCGAGGACTGCTACAAGTCGCTTGCCAGCCCGGCCGGAGTCGCTGCCTGTGAGATCGAGCGAGGATGGATGCGGACGATCTCACCCGAGTGCGGAGACGTTCGGCCGGTCGTCGACCGCCTGAACCGGATGCTCGCCGACGACGATCAACGCGAGATCCTGAAGGCCGACCCGTGGGTCCCGAGGGTGCTCCGCGAGTTCTCCAAGGAGGTCGGGGGCGATCTGGAGGACAAGGCCAAGCGGCTCCTGACCACCGCGAACGACCAGATCAAGCGCGAGGGTGAGAAGGGGCTCAAGAGCGTCGCCAAGGTCGCGAGCGGTCTCGACAAGATCCCGGACGGCAAGCCGAAGAAGCCGGTCGTGGAGATGGGCGGCGAGTCACGCCGCAAGCGTGCGCCGCTCGAACTCACCGCCGCCTGAGGAGGGGCTCCGGCCGCGCCCTACTCCGCCTGCGGCCGGTAGGGCCCCGGCTTCGGCCGGGGCTTGCCGCCGGGGAAGGCGAGGCGCAGGATCGTCCGCTGCACCATCCCCAGCTGCTGGAGGAAGGGGCCGGTGTTGTAGGGGAGGCCGTAGCGCTCGCAGATGTCCTTGACCTGAGGGGCGATCTCGGCGTAGCGGCTGCTCGGCATGTCGGGGAAGAGGTGGTGCTCGACCTGGTAGCCGAGGTTGCCGCTGGCGATGTGGAAGAGGGGGCTGCCTTCGATGTTGGCGGCGCCGGTGAGCTGGCGGATGTACCAGCCGCCGCGGGTCTCGTCCTCGACTTCGGCCGGGTCGTAGGTGTAGGTCTGGTCGGGGAAGTGGCCGCAGAAGATGATCGCGTAGGCCCAGACGTTGCGGGCCAGGTTGGCGCAGGCATTCGCGGCGGCGGTGCGGCGGTAGGCCTGGGTGCCGTCGGCGAGCGCGCGGCGGGCGACGCGCGCGAGTCGGTCGCGGCCCGAGGCCCGTCGCCGGCCTGCCCACAACGCCGAGCTGTTCCTTTTGGTCCTCACAGGACCAAAAGGAACAGCGGAGCGGGGGTGGCCCGGCTTCGTCGCCTCGATCGCGGCGCCGACGGCGGCGCTTGCCAGGGCGCTGACCAGCGGCCAGGCGATGTAGTCCTTGACGACCTGGTCGCGCGCCTTGCCGGCGATGCCCTTCAGCTCGTGGCGCACCTGGCGCATCGGCTTCTCGCCGGAGCGGATCGCCTCGAAGTCGAGGTCGTGGAGGGCCACGCCCCACTCGAAGAGGCCCGCCAGCACCAGGTTGTAGAGGGGCTGCAGCAGGTACACCGGGTGCCACTGCTGGTGCGGGTCGATCCGCATAATCTCGTAGCCGAGGTCCTTGTCCTTGCCGCGGATGTTGGTGAAAGTGTGGTGGACGTAGTTGTGCGAGTGCTTCCATGCCTCCGCGGTCGAGGCGGTGTCCCAGTCCCAGGTGGAGGAGTGGACGCGCGGGTCGTTCATCCAGTCCCACTGGCCGTGCATGACGTTGTGGCCGATCTCCATGTTCTCGAGGATCTTGGCCGCGGTCAGGGCCGTGGCGCCGCCGATGGCGAGCGGGCGGAAGCGCGGCAGCAGGAGGCCGACGCGCCCGATCACCGCGAGGCGCCGCTGCATCTCGATCATCGCCTCGATGTAGCGGCGGTCGCGTTCGCCGAGCTCGGCGGTGACGCGGTCTTTGATCGCGTCGAACTCGTGCGCCAGCTCCTCGAGCTGCGCCGGGGTGAGGTGGGCGAGCGGGCTCTCCTGCTGGGTGCCGACGGTGCCGGGATCGGTCGGCGGGGTCGCGGTGGTGCTCATGTGTGTTGTCTCCTTAAGGGTGGTGTGTGTGGGTCGCCGGCGGCGCGCGTCAGAGCGCGATCTCGACCGGCCCTTCGGGCGCGTTGACGCAGGTCCGGACCATCTCCCCCTCGGTGCCGTGCACCTCGCCGGTGCGCAGGTCCCGGACCTCGCCGGAGCAGAGGCGGCCGATACAGGTGCGGCAGATCCCCATCCGGCAGCCGAACGGGAGGTCGGCCCCGGCCTCCTCGCCGGCGAGGAGGATCGGCGTGGCGCCGTCGCTCTCCGCCTCGATCCCGGACTTGGCGAAGGTGATGCGCCCGCCCTTGCCGGGGTCGACCGCCTCGCCGATCACCGGCTGGAAGCGCTCCATCGCGAGCAGGCTCGGGTCGCCCTCGGCCTCCCAGTGGGCCACCAGCGCGTCCAGCAGCTCGCGCGGGCCGGACGCGAACGTCTGGCGCACGCGCCAGTCGGGGCAGAGGCGGTCGAGGTCGGCGGGGGCGACGCGGCCGTCGGTCGCGGTCAGCTGCAGGTGCAGGCGGTAGCCGGGGCGGCGCTCGTCGAGGTCGGTGAGGTCCTTGGCGAAGATGACCCGGTCGGCGGCGCGGGCGGAGTGGACGTGGACCGCGTTGCCGAGGTCGCCCGACCGGTCGAGCGCCCGCAGCATCGACATGATCGGCGTGATCCCCGAGCCGGCGCTGATGAAGAGGAGCTTCGCCGGCGCCGGGTCCGGCACGCAGAAGGTGCCTTCGACGCCGCCGAGCCGGACGACGTCCCCGGGCCGCGCGCCGTGCACCAGGTAGGGGGAGACGACGCCGGCGTCGACCCGCTTCGGCGTGATGCCGATCAGCCCGTCGGGGCGCCCGGGGTCGGTCGTCAGCGAATAGGCGCGCCAGTGGTGGACGCCTCGGGCGACGACGCCGATCCGCAGGTATTGGCCGGGGCGGTGACCGGGCCACTCGTGGCCGGGGCGGATCAGGACCGTGACCGCGTCCGCCGTCTCCTTCTCGATCCGCTCGATCCGGCCGCGCAGCTCCTGCGTCGACCAGAGCGGGTTGATCAGCTCCAGGTAATCGTCGGGGAGCAGCGGCGTGAAGAGCGAGCGCACCGCGTGGAGCGCCCGCCGCCTGACCGCCGGGACCTGGGGGACCGCGCCGCGCTCAGCCATGGTTGTCGATTGCCTCTCGCATAGTTACCTCGAATGAGGTTACATGGATTGGTAGAATCGTCAACGTGAGCAACGACACGCAGGCGACGAAGGGGAAGACGGCGGGGCCGCCGGCGGAGATGACCGTCGAGCAGCTGGCCTACGAGACCGGGATGTCGGTCCGCAACATCCGCAACCACCAGTCGCGCGGCCTGCTGCCGCCGCCCGAGGTGCGCGCCCGCACGGGCTACTACGGCCCCGACCACGTCGCCCGCCTGCGCCTGATCCAGGAGATGCAGGCGGAGGGCTTCAAGCTCAGCGCGATCTCGCGGCTGATCGGCGAGCACGGTGCCGACGCCGACCGCTTCGTCGGCCTGCGCCAGGCGGTGACCGCGCCCTTCGACGACGAGGCGCCGGAGGTGCTGACGCGCGAGGAGCTCGGCGAGCGCTTCGGCGGCGACGACCCGAAGCTGCTGTCGAAGGCGCTGAAGCTCGGCCTCCTGATCGACCTCGGCGACGAGCGCTACGAGGCGCCGAGCCCGACCCTCCTGCGCGCCGCCGAGGAAGTCCTCGGGATGGGGATCCCGCTCGCCCCGGCCGTCGCCACGATCGAGAAGCTCAGCCGCGCCTCCCGCTCGAGCGCCCGCGCCTTCGTCTCCCTCTTCCTCGACGAGCTCTGGAAGCCCTTCGACGCCGCCGGCCGCCCGGACGAGGACTGGCCGAAGATGATCGCCGCGATCGAGCGCCTCCGCCCGATCGCCGTCGACGCGATGGTCGCCACCTTCCGCCTCTCCCTCACCGAAGAAGTCGACAAGGCCTTCGGCGAAGTCCTCGAACGGGCGAAGAAGAAGTAGCGTCGGGCACGGCGGGCCGTTCCGCGGCGCGGCGGCCGGTTAGATTTTCCCGCGATGGCAGGGGTCCGCAGGGCATCGATGACGGTTGCGCTGGCGGCGCTCGCGGTCCTGGCCGTGGCCGCGCGCGCCGACGCGGCGGTCTACTCGAACTCGTTCGGCGAAATAGATCGAGCGAACAACGACGGGTCGCTCTTCGCGGAACGGTTCATCGAACCGAACCGGTCTGCCTCTCCGTCTCGGAGCGATACCTCGGGAGGCGTCTCGGGCTGTGAGGGCATCGCCGTCGACGGCTCCCACATCTACTGGGCCGATCCCTCTCACGGCGCGATCGACCGCGCCGACCTGAACGGCGGCAACGTCGACTACGACTTCGTGACCGGCCTCGTGAATCCCTGCGGCGTCGCCGTGGACGCGGGAAGCGTCTACTGGACCGACTTCCAGGCGGGGACGATCGGCAGGGTGGGCCTCGAAGGCGGCGAACCCGACCGGGAACTGATCCGCGGGCTCTCGCAACCATGCGGGGTGGCGGTCGGAGGCCAGTACCTCTACTGGACGGGTCGCAACGTCGAAACGCGGCCGCCCGACTACCTGGCGCGCCGGCCGCTGGCCGGGGGGCTGCCGGAAGTCCTGGCCGAGGGCGAAAGCTTCTGCGGGGTCGCGGTCGACGCGACGCACGTCTACTGGGGCGGGTTCGGGACGACCATCGGCCGGATGGGCCTCGACGGCTCCGACCCCGAACCGTCGTTCATCGCCGGGATCGACCGGCCCTGCGGGATCGCCCTGTACGGCTCGCAGATCTACTGGTCGCGCAACGACCAGCTCGACGACGGGATCCAGACGGCCCCGCTGGGCGAACCGGCTTCGATCAGCACGGTGTTCGGTGACTCTCTCGGGGTGCCCTGCGGCGTCGCCGTCGACTCGGTCCAGATCCAGCCGCCTCCGCCTCCGCCCGCTCCCGCGCCGCCGCCACCGTCCCACCTCGTCTCCTTCGCCCATCAGCGACACGCGAAGGGCCCGGTCACCTTCATCACGGTGAAGTTCCCGCAGCCGGGCACGTTCACCGTCAGCGGCGGCCCGGCGCTGCGCGTGCAGGTGAGGCCGCGCGGTCCGTCGCCACGAACCATCCTCGGCCCGGAAGCGCGCGTCCTGAGGGTCTCGCCGAAGAAGGCGGGTCGAGCGGCGAAGGCGCTCCGGGCGAAGCTGGCGAAGCATGGCGTCGTCCAGATCGCGATCCGCGTCCACTTCTTCGCCGCCGACGGGAGCAGCTCGACCCAGCGTGAGCCGCTGTCGCTGACCGGCCGCCGGCATCGTCGGGCGCCGGCGGCCGTCCCGAGGTAGGAGGTGGGTGTCCTGGGCTCCTCATGGGGGTCCTGGCAGGCTGCGACCCCCATGAGGAGCCCAGGACGTGAGGCGTTCGTGGGAAAGGCGTCACAGGGACGTTGCGAAGTCGGACTTACGTGACGATTTCCGCCCGGATCGGGATCCTCCCAGGACGCGCGTCGACTTTTGGTCGCTGAGCGACCAAAACTCCACACGGAGATCCTTGATCAATGGGACGTCCGGGAGAAAGCGTGGAGTTCTCACGCTCTTTGTGACGAGGTCTGACCTCGGTCACGGTTCCG
>CALCIA010000201.1 GCA_937907435.1 uncultured Actinomycetes bacterium | reverse complement strand
CCCCCCGAACCCCCGCCCGCCCCCCGCCCCCCCCATCACCCCCCCACCCCCCCCAACCGCCACAGCCGGACGGCCAGGTGGAGTTCGAGGCGGTCCTCGCCGGAGCGGAGGTCGACGGCGGCGATTTCCTCGATGCGGTGGAGGCGGCCGTAGAGGCTCGAGCGGTGGATGTAGAGGAGGTCGGCGGCGGCGCGGGCGTCGCCGGCCAGGTCGAGATAACGCTCCAGGGTCTCGATCAGGACCGGGCCTTCGTCGGCGGCGAGGAGGCGCTGGAAGGAGTCGGGGATCCGGTCGGTGGGGTCGCGGTCGCCGAGCATGGTGACCACCACCCGGTAGGCGCCGAGGTCGCCCCAGGAGGCAACCGGGCCCTCGCGGCCGATCGCCGCCGCGACCCGGCCGGCGGCGCGGGCCTGGCGGTAGCCGGCGCGCAGCGCGCCCGTGGTGGCGAACTCGTCGCTCACCCCGACCAGGGTGCGTCCCCCCTCCTCCGCGCCACCGGCGGCCGCGGCCAGCGCCGCCGCGCGCCGCGTCGACTCGCCCGGCGAGGTACAGGCGAGGACGACGACGACCTCGCCGCCGTGGACGAGGACCAGCAGGTGGTGCGGGGCGACCGCGCGGCGGAGCTGCTCGGCGGCGTCGACCAGGCGCACCCGCACGGCGTCCGGCGCCGCCTCGCCCTCCTCGCCCGGCGCCGCCGCGACCAGCACCGCGTAGGTCGGCGCCTTGACCAGGTGCCCGGCGCGCAGCAGCTCCTCGGCGGCAAGCGTCGCGTCGCCCTCGCGCAGCCCGAGCAGCTGGCCGACCAGCTCGCGCTCCCGCCGCCGGTCATCACGCTCCAGGAGCCGCGCCCGGTAGAGCGCCACGGCGAACTCCTCCGCGTAGCGCCCCGCCTCCCCCAGCTGCTCGTCGGTGAGCGGCTCGGGCTCGTCGATCAGCCAGAGGTAACCGAGCGGCACGGCGTCGAAGCGCAGCGGGACGCAGACGCGGGCGGCCATCTCGAACTCGGCGTTGGCCGGCACCCGCAGCGCCTCGGTCGCCTCCTGGACGCCGAGCGATTCCAGCCACTCGGTCACCCGGCGCGGCGCCTCGCGCTGCAGGATCGAGGCGATCCGGACCGAGTCGACGCCCTCCGGATGGGAGCTGTAGGCGACCGAGCGGAAGTGGCGGTCGTCGACGCCGGTCGGGCGGTCGAGCTCGGCGGCCAGCGCGTCGACCAGAGCCTGGACGTCGTCGCTCATCGGTCGCTCATGTCCCCGGGTGCTCGCGCACGTCGACCGCGGCCGCGCCGGGCTCGATCATCGGGTAGAGCCGCTCCCCCGGCTCGACCTTGACGTCGAGCACGCAGGTCTCCCCGCAGGCGAGCGCCGCGCCGAAGGCGGCGCACAGCTCGCCCTCGATCCGGACGGTGAAGGCGCGGGCGCCGAACCCGCGGGCGACCGCGGCGATGTCGGCCTGCGGCGCCGGCCGGACCTGGGAGAGCCGCCCGTCGTAGAACATCTCCTGCCACTGGCGCACCATGCCGAGGCCGCCGTTGTCGAGCACCACGACGACGACCGGCAGGCGCTCGGCGACCGCGGTCCCGAGCTCCTGGCAGGTCATCAGGAAGGAGCCGTCGCCGTCGACGCAGACGACGGTCGCCTCCGGGCGCGCGGCGCGGGCGCCGATCGCCGCCGGCAGCCCGAAGCCCATCGTCCCGTGCCCGCCCGAGGTGAGGAACGAGCGCGGCCGCTCGCAGGGCAGGTACTGCATCGCCCACATCTGGTGCTGGCCGACGCCGGTGGTCCAGATCACCTCCTCGTGGCCGGCGACCGCCGCGGCGAGGTGCTCGAGCACCTGCGGCCCCCGCAGGCCCGGCCCGCCCGTGGCGTAACGCAGCGGGAAGCGCTCACGCCAGCCGCGCACCAGGCGCAGCCAGGCTGCCGAGTCGGCGGGCGCGGCCAGCGCGTCGCGCGTGCGCGCCACGGCATCGCGGAGATCGCCGAGGACCGGCAGCTCGGCATGGCGGATCTTGCCGATCTCGGCCGGGTCGACGTCGAAGTGGGCGACCTTGGCGGCGGGCGCGAACTCCTCCACCCGGCCGGTGACGCGATCGTCGAAGCGGGCGCCGACGGCGACGATCAGGTCGGCCATGTTGAGCGCCCAGTTCGCCCACTTGCCCCCGTGCATGCCGGGGCAGCCGAAGTTCAGCGGGTGGGACTCGGGGACCACGCCTTTCGCCATCAGCGTCGTCACCACCGGGATCCCGCCGGCCTCGGCGAGCCGCGCCACCACCGGCCCCGCCGCGGCCGCCACCGCGCCGCCGCCGACGTAGAGGACCGGGCGCTCCGCCGCTTCGATCGCCCGCGCCACGGCGAGGACGTCCCGCTCGGACGCCCGCTTCTCGGGGCGGGGCCGGGGACGACCGCGCCGACCGCGCGCTCCCCCACCCGCGGGCACCCACTCGACCGCCGCCGCCTGCGCGTCCCGCGGCACGTCGACCAGCACCGGCCCCGGCCGCCCCGACGCCGCCAGCCGGTAGGCCGCACGCACGGTCGCCGCCAGCTCGGCCGGATCGCGGACGAGCCAGGACCCCTTCACCAGCGGCCGGGTGACGCCGACGATGTCGCACTCCTGGAAGGCCTGGGTGCCGATCAGCTCGGCCCGCACCTGGCCGGTCACGCAGACCAGCGGGGTCGAGTCCATCTGCGCGTCGGCGATCGGCGTCACCAGGTTGGTCGCGCCGGGACCGGAGGTGGCGAAGACGACCCCCGGCCGCCCGGTCGCCCGCGCGTAGGCCTCCGCCATGTGGCCCGCGCCCTGCTCGTGGCAGGCGAGCACGTGGCGCAGCGACGTCCCCCGCGCCAGCGCGTCGTAGAGCGGCAGGATGGCGCCGCCGGGGATGCCGAAGCAGACCTCGGCGCCCTCCTCCTCGAGCACGCGGAGGATCGCGTCGGCCCCCGTCGTCGGGGTCGGTGGGGGCGAATCTGGGACGGCGCCGAGGGCGGCGCTCGCGGGGCTCTCCTGGATCATTGGTGCGGTTCCGATCGTCGTGTCCGGCAGGCCCGCGACCCGACCGGGTCGGGTCGCGGATGGTTGAGGCGCACGCGGCGCTGACGACCGATCCCCCTAGCGGGGGATGAGAGTGCCGGCGATCACGGTGGCGCGCACGGGTGGACGCGCGCCGGTGCTCTTGTGACCGAGGCAGCTCACGCGACGAAGGTAACGGCTGCTCGATCGCGCCTCACCCCACTCCGGTCGCGCCTGCGGGTGCCGCCGCCCGCCGGCTGTCGTGTCGCGCCCGCGGCGCGCCCCCGCGCGGGCCCCGCCGTCACGGTGTCGCCGCCTCGAACTCGTCCATCACCGCGTTCGCCGCGGTCACCGTGTCGGCGGTGCCGCCGATGTCCGGCGTCGTCGCCTCGGCCCTCCCGACGGTCGCCGAGATCGCCTCCTCGAGCGCCGCGGCGCCCAGCGGGCAGCCGTTCTCGCGCAGCAGGAGCGCCCCGGAGAGGATCGTCGCCAGCGGGTTGGCGATGCCCTTGCCGGCGATGTCGGGGGCGGAGCCGTGGACCGGTTCGAAGACGCCCGGCACGCCGCCGCCGGGGCAGAGGTTGGCGCTCGCCGCCATCCCCAGCCCGCCCTGCAGGACCGCGCCGAGGTCGGAGAGGATGTCGCCGAAGAGGTTGCTGCAGAGCAGCACGCCGAGCGAGCGCGGCCGCTCGATCATCCGCGTCGCCATCGCGTCGACGAAGGCGAGCTCGAACGGCACGTCGGGGAACTCGGCGGCGCCGAGCTCGCCGATCACCTCGTCCCAGAGCGCGTAGCCGTGGCGGGAGACGTTCGACTTGGTGACCAGCGTCAGCCGCTGGCCGCGCTCGCGGGCGAGCCCGAAGGCATAGCGGCCGATCCTGGTCAGCGCCCGCCGCGAGTGGACGGCGACGTCGGTCGCCACCTCGTGGGCGCCGCCGGAATGCACCCGCCCGCCGATGCCCGAGTACTCGCCCTCGGTGTTCTCGCGGACGACGACGAAGTCGGTCCCGGCGAGGTCGACGACCGGGGAGTCGACGTTCTCCAGCGCCCGGATCGGGCGCAGGTTGACGTAGAGGTCGAGCTCCTTGCGCAGCGGCAGCACCAGCGACCAGACCGAGACGTCGGGCGTCAGCTGGGGGTGGCCGACGGCGCCGAGCAGGATCGCGTCGTGCTCGCGCACCACCGCGGTCGCGTCCTCGGGCATCGCGGCGCCGGTCCGCAGCAGCCGCTCGCCGCCCCAGTCCAGCTCGGTCACCTCGACCCGGACGCGGTCGAGCCGCGCCGCGGCGGCGATCACCGGCAGCGAGGCGCCGACGATCTCCGGCCCGATGCCGTCGCCGGCGATCGCCGCGATCCGCAGCGTGCGTTCGTGGCCCGAGGCGTTCACAGCGCGACGCAGACGTTCTTCACGCGGGAGTAGGCGTGCAGCGCGGCGAGGCCCTTGCCGCGGCCGTAGCCGCTGTTGCGCACCCCGCCGAAGGGCAGCTCGACCCCGCCCGCGACCCCGTAGGAGTTGACGTAGACCTGCCCCGCTTCGATCGCGCCGGCGACCCGGTGGGCACGCCCGACGTCGGCGGTCCAGACCGAGGCGACGAGGCCGTAGGGGGTCGCGTTGGCGAGGCGGATCGCGGCGGCCTCGCCGGCGAAGGACTCGGCGACGAGGACCGGGCCGAACACCTCCTCGTTGAAGATCTCCGCCTCCGGGCCGGCGCCCGCGACCAGCGTCGGTTCCAGGTACCAGCCCTCCTGCCCGGCCGGCCGGGCGCCGCCGACCAGCGTCCGCGCCCCGCCCGCGAGCGCCCGCTCCAGCATCCCCTCGGCCCGCTCCAGCTGGGCCGCCGAGATCAGCGGCCCGAGGTCGGCGTCCTCGCTGCCGGGACCGATCGACTGGCTCGCCAGCGCCGTCGCCAGCCGTTCCAGCAGCTCGTCCTCGATCGCCGCGGCGACCAGCACCCGGGTACCCGCCGAGCAGCTCTGCCCCGCGTTCTGGATCAGCGCCTTGACGATCACCGGCACCGCCCGCTCGAGGTCGGCGTCGGCGAAGACGACGCTCGGCGACTTGCCGCCCAGCTCCAGCTCCAGCGGGACCAGCCGCTCGGCGCAGGCGTGGGCGACGACCCGGCCGGTGGCGGCCGAGCCGACGAAGGTGACGTGGGCGACGCCGGGGTTGTCGACCAGCGCCGCGCCGACCGGCCCGTGCCCGGTCACGACCTGGAGGAAGCCCTCGGGGACGCCCGCTTCGAGCGCGATCTCGGCCAGCACCCGCGGCGTCATCGAGCCCAGCTCCGAGGGCTTGACGACGACCGCGTTGCCGGTCGCCAGCGCCGGCGCCGCGCAACGGGCCGCCACCTGCAGCGGGTAGTTCCAGGGGATGATCTGGGCGCACACCCCGTGCGGCTCGCGCACGGTGTAGTCGACGAAGTCGGGGCCGAGCGGGATCGAGGTGCCCTCGAACTTGTCGACCGCGCCCGCGTAGTAGTCGAAGTACCGCGCGGTCGCGACGACGTCGGCGCGCGCCTGGGAGATCGGCTTGCCGGTGTCCCGCGTCTCCAGCTCGGCGAGCTCCGCGGCCCGCTCCTCGACCCGCCGCGCGACCGCCGTCAGGGCGCCCGCCCGGACGTGCGGCACGCGCCACTCGCGGTTGCCGGCGAACGCCTCGGCGGCGGTCGCGACGACCGCGTCGACCTCCGCCGCGCTCGCCTCGTGGACCTCGGCGAACGCCGCCCCGGTCGCCGGGTCGATCGTCTCGAAGCTGCTCACAGGTCCCTCCCGGCGTCGACGTTCAGGGTGATCCCGGTGACCGAGCGCGCCTCGTCGGAGGCCAGGTAGACGGCGGCGGCGGCGATGTCCTCCGGCGTGATGGCGTGGCCGAGCGGCAGCGCCGAGCCGAGGTTGGCGAGCGCCTGCTCGCCGTCGGCGGCGAAGCCGAACTCCTCCAGCATCGGCGTCTCCGCCGGGCCCGGGTTGATCACGTTGACCCGGATGTCCGGGGCCAGCTCCAGGGCCAGCTCCTTGGCGAGGCCGACGGCGCCGCTCTTCGCCGCCACGTAGGCGGCGAGCCCGGCGCGGGGACGGCGCGCGGCGATCGAGGCGGTGACGATGATCGAGCCGCCGCCGCCCGCCTTCATCACCGGCGCCACCGCCTTCGCGCAGAGGAAGACGGCGGTCAGGTTGACCGCGATCAGCAGGTCCCACTCGGCCCGGTCGACGTCGGCCAGCGGCTTCACCGCCTCGGCGATGCCGGCGTTGTTGAAGAGCACGTCGACGGTCCCGAAGGTGTCGACCGCGCGCGCGACCATCGCCGCGATCGCCGCCTCGTCGCGGACGTCGACCGTCGCCGCGATCGCCGCCTCGCCGATCTCCCCCGCCGCCGCCTCGGCGCGCGCGCCGTCGAGGTCGGCGACCACGACCCGGGCGCCCTCGGCGGCGAAGCGGCGGGCGCTGGCGAGCCCCATGCCCGACGCCGCCCCGGTCACGATCGCGACCTTGCCGGCGAGCTTGCCGTCCGTTCCTTGCACTGGCTCGCTGAGACTCTCAGGCGACATCAACCACCTCCGGGTCGGCTGGTTTCTCCTCGCCGCCACCGCGGCGGGACATCTGCAGGGCATTGGCGCCGAGCCGCGAGAGCGCCACGCCGACCAGGATCACGATCCCGTAGACGATCTCGAGGTCGGCGGTGTCAAGGTGGAAGAGCGGCAGCATCGCCGACAGCACGGTCAGCGTCAGCGCCCCGGCGACCGTCCCCCAGTAGGTCCCGCGCCCGCCGAGGATCGAGGCGCCGCCGACGATCACCGCGGCGATCGAGGCGAAGAGGTAGGGGGCGCCGATGTCGATGTAGGTCGAGCCGACGTAACCGGAGAGGACGACGCCGCCGAAGGTCGCCGCCGCGCCGGAGAGCATGTAGGTGACCAGGCGCACCCGCTTCACGTTGACGCCGGAGAGGGTGGCGACGGTGTCGCTGGCGCCGGTCGCGTAGATCCGCCTGCCGAGCGCCGTTCGCGAGAGCAGGACGCCGGCCGCGACCGCGAAGCCGAGCCAGACGAGCGCCACCACCGGGATCGGCCCGAGCCGGTCGGTGGCGATGCTTTCGGCGATCCGCGGCGCCTGGTTGCCGCTGCTGTTGAGCTGCCCGATCGACATCAGGTAGGCCTGGACCAGGCCGCCGACCGCCAGCGTCATCACGATCGGCGGCACCCGCAGCCAGGCGACGCCATAACCGTTGGCGAGGCCGATCGCGGCGCCCGCCGCGACCACCAGCACGATGCCGAGGACGCCGCCCATCCCGTGGGTCGTCCAGTTGGAGAGCTGCAGGCCGCCGAAGGCCATCAGCCAGGGCACCGAGAGGTCGAGGCCGCCGGCGAGGATGACCAGCGTCTGGCCGAGCGCGGCGAAGCCGATGAAGCTGGCGAAGACGAGCAGCTGGCGGATGTTGCTCGCCGAGGCGAAGCCGGAGCTGTGGATCGTCGCGATCGCGAAGAGGACCGCGCAGAGCGCGTAGGCGGCGATCGTCGTGCGCCGCTCGCGCAGGTAGTCGAGCACCGGGTTCATGCGCTCCTCCGCTCGGCGACGCGGTCGATCAGCGAGCGCACGATCACCACCGCCAGCAGGAGGCCGGAGGAGGCGGCGACCGAAACCCAGGTTTCGAGGTTGACCTCGGTGACGATGTCGGAGATGAAGACGAGGGCGCCGGCGGCCATCATCGTCAGCCCGATGCCGCCCTTGCCGCCCGCCAGGCTGGTGCCGCCGATCACCACCGCGGCGACCGAGGTGAGGATGTAGGGGTCGCCGGCGGTCGGCGTGCCGCTCGAGGCGACGCCCGCGAGCAGCACCCCGGCGATCCCGGCGCAGAGCCCGGCCAGCGCGTAGACGAAGAGCTTCACGCCGACCACCGAGGTGCCGTTCAGCCGCGCCCGCTCCTCGTCGGCGCCGACCGCGTAGATCCGCGTCCCCAGCTTGCTGGCGCGCAGGATCCGCCAGACCACGAACACCCCGGCGAGGACGAGGAACGAGTTGGGGATGCCCGCCGTCTTGCCGAAGACGAAGTTGATCAGGCTCGGCGGCGGGGCGCCGCCGTCGGTCGGCAGCACCTTGAGCGCGAGGCCGTTGAAGATCGTCCAGGTGCCGAGGGTGGCGACGAAGGGCTCGAAGCCGCCGACCGCGACGAGCAGGCCGTTGAGGAGGCCGGCGCAGGCGGCGAGGCCGAGGATCGCGAAGACCAGCAGCTGGTGGTTGCCCCCCTGTTCGCCGACCCAGACCGCGGTCGTGGTGTTGGCGAGGACCATGATCCCGCCGACCGAGAGGTCGATCCCGCGGACCAGCACGACCAGGGTCTGGGCGGCGCCGACGAGGACCAGCGGCAGCGCCGTCTGCGCCAGGTAACCGAGTTCGGTGACGTCCAGCAGGGCGGGCTGGAGGATGAAGTCGGTGACCGCGAGGACGATCAGGATCGTCGCCGTCGTCACCGCGGTCAGCGAGATGCCGGAGTTGGCGAGGAGCCGGCGCAGCGACGGCACCGCGGGGCGCGCGGCGGCGGTGTCGACGGTGGTCGAGGTCATGCCGGGGCGACCTCCTCGGTGCCGACCGCGACGCGCAGGATCGACTGCTCGCTGAGGTCCTCGCGGGCGAGCTCGCCGCGCACCGTGCCCTCGACCACGACCACCACGCGGTGGCACATGTGGACGAGCTCGGAGAGGTCGGAGGAGTAGAAGAGGATCGTCGTCCCGGCCGCGGCGAGCTGCGCCATCAGGGTGAAGATCTCGGCCTTGGTGCCGACGTCGACGCCGCGGGTGCAGTCGTAGAGCAGGAGGACGGTCGGCTCGCCGACGAGCGCCTTGGCCAGCACCACCTTCTGCTGGTTGCCGCCGCTGAGCGTGCCCGCGAGGGCGCCGAGCCGGTCGGCCGGGATGCCGGTGCGCGCCGCCCCCTCGCGCGCGGTCTGCCCCTCGCGCCGGCCGTCGAGGAAGCCGTGGCGGACGAGCTGGCGCAGAGCGCCGAGGGTGACGTTGGAGCGCACCGTGTGGGTGAGCAGGAGGCCCTCGCGCTGGCGGTCCTCGGGGACCAGGGCGACGCGCTCGCGGAGCGCCGCCTCGGGGCTGCGCGGCCGGTAGGGCTCGCCGCCCAGGGTGGCGGTGCCGCCGGACCAGGGCGTCGCGCCGGCCAGCGCCATCAGCACCTCGCGCTGCCCCTGGCCCTGGAGGCCGCCGATGCCGAGGATCTCGCCGCGCGCCGCGTCGAGGTCGAGCGGGCCGACCCGGGCGCCGACCTGGAGGCCGCGGACCGAGAGCAGCGCGTCGGCGGCGTGCGGGGCGAGCTCCGGGTAGAGGCGCTCCATCCGCCGGCCGAGCATCGTCGTGATCAGCTGCTCGTCGCTGAACTCGGCGGTGGCGCCCTCGGCGACGTCGTGGCCGCCGCGCAGCACCGTGATCCGGTCGGCGACCTCGCGGACCTCGGCGAGGCGGTGGGTGATGAAGAGGACGACGGCGCCCCGCTCGGCGGCCAGGCGGGCCTGGCGCAGGACCCAGGCGCTGTCCTCGCTGGAGAGCGCCGAGGTGGCCTCGTCGAGGATCAGGATGCGGGGCGGCTCGCGCAGGGCCTTGACGATCTCGAGCAGCTGGCGGTCGCCGAGCGCGAGCGAGCCGACCGGGGCGGCGGGATCGATGCGCTCGAGCCCGAAGCCGGCGAGCAGCTCGGCGGCGCGGGCGCGCAGGCGACGGCGGCGGACGCGGCCGGCGAGCGAGGGCTCGCGGCCGAAGAGGAGGTTTTCGGCGACGGTCAGCTCGGGGATCGTGCTGAGCTCCTGGAAGGCGCTGCGGACGCCCGCCGCGGCGGCGGCGCGCGGGTGGCCGAGGCGCAGCTCGGCGCCGTCGAGGGTGACCGTGCCGCCGTCGGCGCGGGTGACGCCGGCGAGGATCTTGATCAGCGTCGACTTGCCGGCGCCGTTCTCGCCGAGCAGGGCGTGCACGTGCCCCTTCTGGGCGTGCATGGTCACTCCCTGCAGGGCCCGGACCGCACCGAACCGCTTGCGCAGGCCGGTGATCTCGAGCCCGTTCACGGCGGCCCCGCCGCCGGCCGGGGACCCACCCCGGCCGGCGCTGGAGGCCGCGGCATCTGCGATGCCTGCGGTCATTCTTCGCCGAGGACGATCGGCGGAGTCATGTTCCATTCGCCGTAGGTGATCGGGGTGATCAGCGACGGCGAATCTTTCGGGTAGTAGTTGACTTCAGGCGTCAGCGGTTCGGTTTCCTGAAGGTTTTCGAATTTGATGTTGCCCTTCTTCGAGAGGAAGTTTTTCTCGAAGTACGGTTCTTCTTTTTCGTATTCTTTGCTTTCTTCGAGCAGGTCGACGATGTGTTCGATCGCGATGCCGCTCACGTAGGCGGGGGCGCCGAAGAAGAAGCAGGGCAGTCCTTCTTCTTCACACACCTGCTCGTTGCCGTTCACGTCGAGGCAGGTCATCGGCACCAGTTCGCGGCCGGCCTGCTTCAGCGCTTTGACGTCCGAGGAGCAGTAGCCGCCGCTCAGGATGCCGTTGACTTCGGAGGCCTGGGCGAGGTCCTGGGACACGCCTTTGAGCTCCGGACCGGGTGCGTATTCGCTGGAGAAGGTCCCGACGATTTCGATCCCGGGGTACTTTTCGGCCAGGGTTTCCTTCCACACTTCTTCGAAGGTGGTGGAGATCGCGATGCCCGCCAGGCCGGTGTCCATCAGGATCTTGCCCTTGCCTTTGAGCACCGTGCCGAGCCAGTTGGCCATGTCCTTGGCCTGCTTTTCGTAGTCCTCGGGCAGCTTGTAGGCGCAGGGCTCGGTGACCACCTGGTCGAAGCTGAAGACCAGGATGCCTTTCGCGCAGGCCTGGGCCAGCACCGGGTTCAGCGCGGTCGGCGAGGCGGCGTCGACCATGATCGCGTCAGGGTCTTCGCGGATGATCGACTGCAGCGACTGGATCTGCGCCGTCGGCGTCAGTTCCACGTTCTTGATCTGCAGGTTGACCTTGCCGTTGTAGGGAGGCTGGCTCGCGATGTACTTCGCGATGTTCTCCATCTGCGGCCGCCACTCGTTACCCATGTAGTTGTTCGACAGGTAGACCGAGAATTCTTCGCCGCCGGAGGATTCTTCGGCGCCGGCTTCTTCGCCGCCGGTGCCTTCCGATTCGGCGCTCGCGGTTTCACTCGATTCCGCCGGTTCGCTCGAGCTCGAGCTCGAGCTCGACGAGGAACCGCAGCCCGCGACGACCAGGCCGGCGAGGAGCAGTACCGCCATAGCTAACAGTGACTTACGCAACATCTCTCGACTCCCATCTGCAGGACATCTCCTAGTTCAACTCCCTATCCCTTTAGTGCTGCATGTCGGTACGGCCATCTCAGGCCTTCGGTGAAAAGTCAAAGTCGTTCCACCCGTTCCCAGACACCGGAACCACCTCAACCCAGAGCGCGGCGACGCAGTGTGGACAGACGTACTGCCGCGCCTCCAGCTCCTCGTGTACATCGATCAACGGCCCGAGGTCGGCGGCGCCGAGCTCGATCGTCCCGACCAGGGCGTGCCAGTCATGGCCCGGCGTCCCCAGGTCGGCGTCGCAGTGGGCGCAGTGCGCGGTCACCCCGCCGCCGTCGCCGGAGCGCAGGACCAGCGACTCGCCCCAGCGCCCCTCCGGCAGCTGAGCCGGCTCCTCGTCGGCGGGCCGGCCGGTCGGCGCCGCCATCCGCCGGCGCCGGTTCGCCCGGATATCCTCGCGGGCGGCCTCGGTGGCGGCGCGGTCGAGCTTCCCGTCGTCGGCGACGACGCCGTAGATCTCCCGCGCCACCGACGGCGAGACCGCGCCGTCGCGCAGGTCCTCCACCACCCGCTCCGGCTCGCGCAGCAAGGGGTCGCCGTAGCCGCCGCCGTTCTGCATGCGGACGTTGACGATCTCGCCGTGCTTGACGACGAGCCCGGCGGAGACGCTCGGCAGGACCTGGTAGGCGCCGCCGGAGTCCTCCAGCGAGGTGATCGCGGCGCCGTCGCCGAGCCGCTCCAGCGCCTGGCCGCCGCGGACCATCTCGAAGCGCGCGCAGGAGCCCGGCAGGCCGCCGAAGATCCCGGTCCGGTTCGGCAGCGCGATGCCGTGCGTCGCCATCACCCCGACCACCTCCTCGGTGTCAATCGGGGTCATCGCGAACTCGATCCCGTTGCCGCCGCGGTGGCGCCCGGCGCCGCCCGAGTCGGCGACCTCGCGGCGCCAGAGGTAGAGCAGCGGCTGGTTGACCTCCTGCTGCTCGACGTCCTGGGTGCCGCCGCCGAGGATCACCATCGCGCCGCCGGAGTCGACCCCGTCGCGGTCGGCGAAGGCCGGCCCGCCGAAGAGCAGCGAGTCGAGGTACATCGCCGCGAACGGCTCGCCGTACTGGTTCAGGCCGCCGAACTGGGCGAGCTGCCAGGAGCCGTCGCCGGGCCCGAAGGCGAGCCCGGCGTAGCGGTCGCTGAAGCTGACCATCTTCGCGATGCACCCCGCGGCGGCGTTCATCGCCACCCAGTTGGCGCCCGCGGCGCCGCCGGAGACCGGCATCGGCTCGACCGCGGTCACGCAGAGGCCGTCCTCGGCCACCACCTCGACCGGGCGCATCAGCCCGTGGTTCCAGGGCAGCTCGGAGCCGAACAGGCAGAGCATCAGGGTGGCGACGGCGCCGACCGTCCCCGCCCGCGTCGCCATCCCGTAGGCGGGCGACTGCGGGTCGGAGCCGTCGTAGTCGAAGACCAGGCGGTCGCCGGTCTTCGTCATCTTGCAGTTGATCTTCACCAGCTCGACCCCGTCGGCCCCGTCGGCGCGCGGGCGGTCGAGGAAGCTGGTGTGCTCGAAGGTGCCGTCGGGGAGCTCGGAGAGCAGCTCGCGCAGGCCCCGCTCGGAGGCGTCGATCGCGCCGCCCATCACCGCCGCCACCGTCTCGCCGCCATAGCGGTCGCAGAGCTCGGTGAGCCGCTCGCCGGCGACCTTCAGCCCGGCCAGGAAGGCGGTGAAGTCGTTGGAGACCGTGAACGGCATCCGCGAGTTGGCGACGACGACGTCCCAGAGCTCCTGGTTGATCTCGCCCTTGCGCACGATCCGCCCCGGCGGGATGCGCAGGCCCTCGGCGTAGACCTCGGTCGCGGTCGGGCACCAGCTGCCGGCGTCGGTGCCGCCGAGGTCGACCTGGTGGGCCATGCAGCCGATCCAGGAGATCAGCTTGCCGTCGTGGAAGAACGGCGCGCAGAACTGCACGTCGTTCTGGTGCTCGGCGGCGACGTAGGGGTCGTTGATGATGAAGACGTCGCCCTCTTCGATGTCCTCGAAGCGGGAGAGGAACTCCTGGATCGCCATGTAGCCGGTGTAGATCGGGACCAGCAGGTACACGCCGATCACCGCCATCTCACCGGTGGCGGTGTAGATGCCGAAGTTGTAGTCGGTGGCGTGCACCACCGGGGACCCGGAGACGTGGATCATCGTCGCCGAGCCCTCCTCGTTGATCGACCAGAGCTTGTGGCGGATCACCTCGAAGGTGACCGGGTCAACCGTCTGCTGCGCAGTGATGCTCATCGTTCCGCTCTCCCTCAGCCCTGGCTGATGACGAAGTTCCCGTAGTCGTCGACCACGGCTTGTTGGCCCTTGCCGACGACGATCGTCGTGTCCGGCATCTCGACGATCGCGAGGCCCTCGACCTCGAGCCCCGGGGCGACGTCGGCGGCGGCGAGGATCAGGGCCTCGCCCCACTCGCCGCCGTGGAAGACGCGCCGGGTGGCGCTCGCGGCGCCCGCGCCGTTCGAGGACGCGCCGCCGCCGATCGGGCTCAGCTCGGGCCGGATCGTCGGGCTCGAGGCGACCAGCCGGAAGGTCGTCATCTCCACCCCCGCCGCCTCGAAGGCCGAGCCTTCGCCGAAGCGCGCCTGGTAGGCATCGATGAAGCGGCGGACCAGGTCACGGACCTTGTCGGCGTCGAACGGCCCGTCCGGGACCGGCACCGAGAGGACGTGGATCTGGAAGCGGAAGCGCATCTCGACGAAGCGCTCGATCCGCGCCCCGGCGACGTCGACCCCGGAGCCGGCGAGGGCCTGGAGGGCGCGCTCGCGGAGGCGCTCGAAGCGCTCCTCGAGGTCGTCGGCGGAGATCGCCGCGGCATAGTCCTCGGTGCCCGGCGGGCTCATGATCGGGTCGGAGATCTCCTCCGCCACGGTGTGGTCGGAGGCGGCGACGCCGAAGGCCGAGTGCACCGAGGCGGTCAGCGGGACGACGATCTCCCGCACCCCGAGCTCGGCCCCGTAGGAGGCGGCGTGGGTCGGCCCGGCGCCGCCGTAGGCGTAGAGGACGAAGTCGGAGGGGTCGTAGCCCTGCTGGATCGTCGCGGTGCGGACGAGGTCGGCCATCCGCGAGTCGACGATCGTGCGGATCCCCTCCGCCGCCTGCTCGACGCTGAGGCCGAGCGGGTCGGCGATCGCGGCGCCGATCGCGGCGCGGGCCCGCTCGACGTCGAGGGTGAGCCGGCCGTCGAGGAAGTTCCCCGGGTTCAGGTAGCCGAGCACGAGGTCGGCGTCGGCGACGGTCGGGCGCTCGCCGCCGCGCCCGTAGCAAGCCGGTCCCGGCACGGCGCCGGCGCTCTCCGGGCCGACTCGGAGGAGACCGCCGGAGACGGCGGCGATCGACCCGGATCCGGCGCCGACGGTCCGTACCGAGACCGAGGGCAGGGCGATCTCGTCGCGCCCCACCCAGGTCGTGTTGGCGATGTGCGCGCGGCCGTCGAGGATCAGCCCGACCTCGAAGCTGGTGCCGCCCATGTCGGTGGCGACGATGTTGCGGTGGCCGGCGATCTCGCCGAAGTACTGGCAGGCGACGACCCCGCCGACCGGTCCCGACATCACCGTCGAGGCGGCCTCGCGATCGATGTTCGAGGCCAGCGCGAGGCCGCCGTTCGACTGCATCAAGAGCGGCTCGACCTGCAGGCCCTTGGCGCGCAGCTCGTCCTCGAGGCTGCGCACGGCGCGGGCGACGGTCGGCCGGAGGCTGGCGTTCAGCGCCGTGCCGACCGAGCGGCGGTACTCGCCCAGCCGCGGCAGCAGCTCGCTGGAGAGCGTGCAGAGGGCGCCCGGGCAGCGCTCCTCGATCAGCTCGGCGAGCCGGCGCTCGTGCTCGTCGTTCTTGAACGACCAGAGCAGCGAGACGGCGAAGACCTCGGCGCCCTGCTCGCGCAGCGAGTCGATCGTCGCGATCGCGTCGGCCTCGTCGAGCGGCATCACCACGCGGCCGCGGTAGTCGACCCGCTCGCTGACCTCGCCGATCAGCTGCTTCGGCACGACCAGCTCCTGCTTGACCAGCGAGCGGAAGCTCTTCACCGCCTCCTCGTCGAGCCCGAGCGACTTGAAGCCGCGCATGATCGGCAGCGTGTCGCCGAAGCCGCGGGTCTGGATCAGGCCGACCGCGGCCCGCTTGCCCTCCAGCATCGCGTTGGTCGCCACCGTGGTGCCGTGGGCGAAGAGCGAGACGCGGCCGAGCAGCTCTTCGAGCCCGACGCCCTCGCGCTCGGCGGCCAGCTCCAGCGTCGCGAGGACGCCGGCGGCCGGGTTGTCGGGGACCGACGGAGCCTTGTAGCGGCCCACGTCCCCGTCGCCGCTGATGGTGACCGTGTCGGTGAAAGTGCCGCCGATATCGCTGGCGACCAACAGCTCCTTCATTGGGCGTGTCCCTTCTTCGGCGGCATCGCTCCCTCGGAGAGCCGCTTGATCGTGGTGGTGATGTGGGCGCGGGCGAGGCGCTCCGCCTCCTCGGCTTCGCCGGCGGCGATCGCCTCGGCGACCAGCTGGTGCTCGGAGACGGCAAGCGTCGCCCGCTCCTTCTCGACCGGCCCGACCGGCATGAAGACCTGGGAGGTCATCCGCACCAGCGGGATCTGCCCGGCCAGGTACTCGTTGTCGGCCAGCTCGATCACGGCGACGTGGAACTCGACGTTGCTGAGCACGTAGCCGGCGGCGTGCCAAGGCTCCAGCGCCGCGTGCTGGTCGGCGACCATCTTCGCCAGCGCCTGCCGCGCCTCGACGTCCTCGGAGCGGGCGGCGAGCCGGGCGGCGAGCCCGTCGATCACTTCCCGCAGCTGGTAGGCGTCGAGCAGCTTCTTGATGTCGGCGGAGACGACCCGCGCGCCCCGCCCGGGCTCGCTTTTCAGCAGCCCCTCCCGTTCCAGCACCCGCAGCGCCTCGCGCAACGGGGTCCGGCTCACCTGCAGTTCCTCGGCCAACTGCTCCTGACGAAGTGGCATCCCGGCCTCGTAGGTCCCGGCATAGATCCGCTCCCGCAGCTCCTGCGCGACCTCATCGACCAGGCGCACCCTGCTGCGCCACTGCACTGCTTCGCTCAAAACAACATCCCTTCCAGATTCCCATTTCGCGCCATCCTGAATCCTGTATCCAGGATGCGACGGCGAGAAATCTTTCACGATGGGGCGGCGGTGTCAAGGGGGGCGGGGGTCCGGGGCGCTGGCGGCCGTCCGAGATGGCGGGTGCGGGGG
>CALCIA010000200.1 GCA_937907435.1 uncultured Actinomycetes bacterium | reverse complement strand
ACACCCGCCCCTCTCGCCACGGCCACAGCCTGCCCGGGTCGTGGCGAGAGGGGCGGGTCCGTATTCCGGGCGCCAGCTTCAGTGGGCCGCGGCCCTTCCCGGGCGCCAGCT
The DNA here is from genome assembly GCA_937907435.1 of uncultured Actinomycetes bacterium. Taxonomy (GTDB): domain Bacteria; phylum Actinomycetota; class Thermoleophilia; order Solirubrobacterales; family 70-9; genus VAYN01. Next base: position 16,391 of record CALCIA010000200.1, on the reverse strand, counting down.
TGCGAGACCACGGCCCTTCCCGGGCGCTCGACGCGATCGTCAACAACGCGGGCATCGTCGTCTCCGGCCCGCTGGAGACCCTCTCCGCCGCCGACCTGCGCGAGCAGTTCGAGGTCAACGTGGTCGGCGCCGTCGCGCTCACCAACGCGGTGCTGCCGCGGCTGCGGGCGGATCGTCTTCGTCTCGACCCCGATGACCGGGGCCTACAACGCCTCCAAGTTCGCGATCGAGGCGATCGCCGACGCCTGGCGGCTGGAGCTGCGGCCGTGGGGGATCAAGGTGGTGCTGGTCGAGCCGGCGATGACCGACACATGCATGTGAGCGCCCAGTTCTTGCGCTCGACGGGGTGTGGCGCGCAGGTTTACTTAAAGTTTGACGTGGGTCGAGCGGAGGCATCGGCCGGGGGGGCGAACGTGGTCGTTCGCCCGGGTGAGTGACCTTTTCCTTGATGCCGCCTCCAATCCGCGACGAGACCCAACGCCGGCAGCGCCGCCAGTTACTCGAGGCACTCCTTGTGGTGGTCGCCGAGCGGGGCTATGGGGAGACGACGCTGGAGCTGCTGCTCGCGGAGGCGGGCCTCGAGGAGGCCGAGTTCGTCCGATCCTATCCCGACCTGGAAGTGTGCTTCGCCGCATTGTGGGAGGTCTGCCGTGACGACCTGGGCGCCCGGACGTCCGCCGCGTTCCGCCGGGCGGGAGGGAGGAAGGCGGGGCTGCGGGCCGCGGCCTGGGAGTCGTGTCGGTGGCTGCAGGAGAACCCCGACCGGGGCCGGCTCTTTCTGGTCGAGGTGAGCTTCGCCGGCGAGTTGGCGCGGGCCGCGCGCGATCAGCTCCTGGCTCGTTACGCCGATCTGATCCACGCCACCGCGCGGGGGCGCGGGGCGTCGCGGGTCGCCCGTGAGCACGCCGAGGCGATCGTCGGTGCGATCTGGCAGCGCCTCTCCACCGCGGTCCGTGCCGGCGACCTCGATGCGCTGCCGGCGCTCGTCCCGGAGCTGATGTACACCGCCGTCCTGCCGTACTTCGGCGCCGCCGCCGCTCGCGAGGAGCTGCGCCGGGGGCCTGCCGACATCGCCCGCCACAAGCGCGGCGAGGCCGGTACGACGTTCGCGCAAATCGCCGTGTCTTCGGAGGTACGGTATCGTTTAACCAGGTAATCTAACATGAAATGATGCAACGAACGTACCAGGCGGGGGCGCTCGGGCATCGGGCAGCACCTGGCTGCCCGCTATCCTCCCTGCGTGGAGACGCTCCCTGGTCATCTCCAGCGCTTGCCCGCCGGTCAGGACCGCATCCAGGCCGAAATGCTCTCGCGCGATCAGCGCCAGCGCATCCTCGCCGCGACGGCGGAGCTGGTCGCCAAGCGCGGCTACCAGGGGACGACGATCGAGCGGATCGTGAAACGGGCCGGGGTCTCGCGGGCGACGTTCTACGAGTACTTCACCAACCGCGAAGACTGCCTGCTCGCCTGCTTCGACGAGGGGGCGACCGAGCTGCGGCGGCGCTTCGTCGAGGCGGCTGCCGAGATCGACGGTTGGCCCGAGCAGGTTCGGGCCGCACTCGCCGCGGGACTCGACTTCGCGGCCACCGAGCCGGCGCTGGCCCGGACCTGCCTGGTCGAGGTGATGACCGCCGGCCCGCGGGCGATGGACGCCTACGAGGAGGCGCTGCAGAGCTTCGCGCCGCTGTTCCTGGCCGGCCGCGAGCTCGACGGCGCGAGCGCCGAGCTGCCCGAGACGCTCGAGGACTCGATCGTCGGCGGCATCGTCTGGATGGTCCACCAGCGCCTCCTGCGCGGCGAGATCGACGCCATCCCCGGCCTCCTGCCGACGATGCTCGCCTTCGCCCTCGGCCCGTACATGGGCGAGGAATCCGCCGCGCAGTTCGCCGCTGCCTGACGTCGCCGGCGCGCGCCGCGCCGTGCTTCCCAGGGGGCGCCGCGCGATGAGCGGGGCGGGGGAGGAACGGGAGCGCCTGCGCGCCGCCCTGCGCGAGTTGGTCGCCGAGCGCGGCATCGTCGGGCTCACCGCCGCCGCGGTCGAGGCGCGCGCCGGCCTGGACCCGGACGCGCTGCGGCGCGGCTTCGGGGACCTCGACGCGTGCTTTGCGTCGGTCTGGCTCAAGGTGGACGCTGCCCTCCAGAGCCTGGTGGACGAGGCCTTCGACCGACCCGGCCCCTGGCGCGGGCGGATCCGCGCCGCGCTCGCCGCCGAGCTCGACTTCTTCGCTGCCGACGAGGCGCGGGCCCGGCTCTACGTCAGCGAGGCGGTCTTCGTCGACGATCCCGTGCGCTCGGCCCACCATGCCGCGATGCGCCGGCGCATCGAGATGCTCGACGCCGGCCGCCGGGAAGGCGCCGACCCCGAAGCCTCGATCGCGATCGCCGAGGCGATCGCGGGCGCGACATGGGAGCACCTGAATCGCCGCATCCGCGCCGGGCGCGCCGCCGACCTCCCCGCCGACCTCCCCGAACTCGCCTACCTCGCCGTCATGCCCTACCTCGGTCCCGACGCCGCCGCCGCGGAGCTGCGCCGTCGCTGAAAAGGTTCGCCGCCGCCCCGCCCGGCGGACGCTCGTGTCCCTGCGGACTTCCCCGCGCTTGTATCGTCAGCCGCGATGCCAGACGACCGTGGCCGCAGCGAGGGGGAGGGACGGCTGCGCCCACTTCACGGCGGCCGCCACAGCCTGCCGCCGGACGTCGTCGCCTTCAACCAGCGGGAGCGCCTGCTCGCCGCGGTTGCCGCGGTGGTCGCCGAGCACGGCTACAACAAGGCGACGATCGCCCAGATCGCCGAGGCGGCGTCGGTCTCCCGCCGCACCTTCTACGAGAACTTCGAGGGCAAGGAGGACTGCTTCTTCGCCGCCTACGATGCTCTCGACGACTACCTCGCCTCGCTGATGGCCGAGGCGGTGGAGGCCCAGCTCGACTGGGCCGATCACGTCGCCGCCACATTCACCGCGCTCCTCGGCTTCCTCGCCTCCCGCCCCGAGCTCGCCCGCCTCTACCTGGTCGAGGCGACCGCCGTGGGCGAGTCGATGGCCTCGCGCCGCGACCGCACCGCGCTCCGCTTCATCTCGCTCCTCGAGGAAGGCCGGTCGACCCTTGGCGACCGCGCCCCGGCGGAGGGCATCGAGGAGGCCCTGGTCGGCGGCGCCGTCACCCTCCTCACCCGCCGCATCCTCGCCGGCGAGGGCGCCGACCTCGACCGCTTCGCCCCGGCCGTGATCGAGTTCGTGCTCTCGCCCTACCTCGGGGTCGACGGCGCCCGCGAGGTCGTCGCCCGGCGCCCGGAGTAGGGGTCGGCCGACGGCGCGGGTCGCGGCCCGGGACCCACCCGGGCGCGGTCGTCCCTACCCACCTTGGTAGCCCTGTGGGCGACCAAGGTCCAAGGGTTGGCCGTGGGGGTCGGGAATGCGCACGGAACGCTCACGTCTCCCGCGCCCCCCAGCCCCTTACTCAATTTTCGGTCTTTTCTGAGCCTCCGTCGGCCATCGTCGATTTGGCTCTATAGGCCGCGTTGCGAGTCTGTAGTAGCGGACGTACTGCGGGGAAACTTTTCGTACATGCGGGTACGCCGACTTGACAGTTACGCCGATGCGTGTTTCGATCCGCCCCGTTCGCCAGGGAGGCGGAAGGGAAAACAAGGTTGCTTCGCTCGGTGCCGACTTCGAGTCGCCGGCGCCACGGAGCCTGGACTGGGGAGAGACGTGTGAAGGCAGAGGCTTCGACGACCGTGGTTCCGCCATCGGGCATGGCCGCGGTCGGGCACGGTGCGCGATCGGCGCCCGAATCAGACTTCCGCCGTGGGCCGCTCGCCGGCGCCGCGGTGAATCGGCGCTCGTCCGCATTCCCTGTGCGCACGGCGTCCGGGGTGCTCGGCCTTCCTGACCGACGCATCCCAGCAGTGAACGCCGGCGCACCGCTTCCTATCCCTGGGGCAGCCACGCCGGCCCGGAAGCGGCGCGGAGGGCTCGCGACACCCGGACGGCCCCTGCGGCCGTCCGTCGCGGTCCTCCGCGACCGCATCCACAGGAGGGATGAGAGCCGCGCCGGGGAGCAGGGACTTTGCGACAACCACTGGTCAGCACGAGGGGAAGGGGCAGGAGATGACTGAAGGCAGGGGATCGACCGTGGGCGGCAGCCGCCGCCGTGGGGGCGGGACGCTGCGACGCGCGCTCGCGCTCGTCGGCATGACCGCGGCGTTCATGGCGCTGTGCGTCGGCAGTGCCTGCGCCGCCCCGTGGGGCTTCGAGCAGGTGACGCCGCCGGTCAAGGGATCGGGCGCGCTCGCCTACGTCGACACCTTCCAGGCCGCCCCCGACGGCGAAACCTTCCTCTACACGAACAACTCGGCCTGGTCGAGCATCCCGGCCGAATCGGCCCCGGCCTACATCCGTTATCTCGGCTGGCGCGGACCGGAAAGCTGGCACAGCGTCTCGCTCGACCCGCCTTACGACACCGGGATCGGCAGCCAGGCGGCCTTCGACATCCTCGGCGTGAGCGGCACCTCGTTCAACCTCAAGTACGCGCTCGTCGGCTCGACCACGGCGCTGACCCCGGGCGCCATCGAAGGCGGCGGCAACATCTACATGCGCAACACGAAGACGCGCGAACTCACGCTGGTCGCCGCCAATCCGCACCGGATCTTGAGCGCGGTGATGAACACCAACATGGGCGAGTTGAGCGTCAAGTACGTCGCTCCTGACGGCAAGGCAGCGATCTTCGCCTCCTCGCCGGCCCTTGTCCCCGGGGCCCCGGAACTCGCCGAAGAACCCACCAAAGTCTCGCCGATGTACAGCTGGACGGCGGAAGGCGGCATCAAGGCGGTCACCGTGCTGCCCGCATCGGAAGGCGGTGAAATCGTCGGCGGCGGCGTGGTCGGCAACGAAAGCGAGGTCGGGCCGCGCGACAACATGGCGCACGAAGGCGGCCTCGACCACATCTACTTCCAGAGCTTCGCCGGAAACATCGCAGGCGGCCTCTATGTCCGCGAAGGCGAAACGAGCAAGCTGGTCTCCTACTCGCGGATCCCGGGCGACCCGACGACCCCGGTGGTCGCGTCGGGGGATGCCGTCTCCAACAACGGCGAATACCTGCTGTTCCACAGCCGGACCCGCTTGACCGAAGACACTCCGGAAGGCTCGTTGGGCAACCTGGGCGCCCTCTACCGCTACGACGCCGCCGACGAATCGCTCGAATACGTCGGGATCGACGGCGCCTACGCCACGACGCAGGTGATCCAGATGTCCCAGGACGGGAAGACGATCGCCTTCCAGAGCGAAGCGGCGCTGCCGGTGGTCGGCTCGGGCACCCCGGTCGAAGGGCAGACCAACGTGTACGTCTGGCAGGAAGGGACGCCGAAAGGCACCCTGAAGCTGGCGGCGACGCTGGACAGCGGCTTCGATGGCAGCAGCTCTGCAAACAGCCTCCGCATGCTCAGCGAAAACGGCAAGTACCTGGCCTTCACCGACAACTCGCAGTCCCTGCTCGAAGAGTTCGGCCAGGCGACCAGCAGCCCCAGCTGCCCGACCATGCTGGAAACGCCGGGGCCGTGCGACGAGGTGTTCGTCTACGACATCGAAGCCGAACGGCTGGAATGCGCCTCCTGCAGCGCCGATGGCGCCCCGCAGGCGGGCTACGCCGGCGACACGCTGAACAAGAACCAGGGCTACATGCGCACCAACGCCCACCAGATGCGGATCGTCGCCGACGACGGGACGGTCTTCTTCACCACCCTCGACGGGCTGCTGCCGGCCGACGAAAACCACCTGGAAGACGTCTACGCCTACGACCACGGAGATCTGCGCCTGGTCTCCCGGGCCGCCAACGGGCGCAGCGCCCGCTTCCTCGACGCCACGCCCGACGGCAAGACGGTCTTCATCTCGACCGACGACCCGATCGCGCCGACCGACATCGACAACTCGGTCGACGTCTACATGACCCGCGAAGGCGCCGGCTACCCGTACACGCCGACGGCGGAAACGCCACCTTGCAGCGGCCTCGAGGCCTGCCGCCTCGGCGTGCCGGCAAACCCGACCCAGGGCTCCCCGGGCACCGCCTCCTTCCAGGGCCCGGGAGATGCCGCCGTCGCACGCACCGCGCCGCTGCAGGTCAAGAAGCCGAAGAAGGTGCGGGGTGACAGCACCACGCTGAAGATCAAGGTCCCCGGCAAGGGCAGGCTGACCGTCTCCGGCAGTGGGATCAAGAAGGTGAAGATGAAGACCGGCAAGGCCACCACCTACAAGGTCAAGGTGAGCCTGACCGGCAAGGCCAAGCGCGCGTTGCGCAGATCAGGTCACGTCAAGCAGAGGCTGAAGGTCGCCTTCAAGCCCAACCAGGGCAAGGCCTCGCAGACGACGGTGCTGCTCACGTTCAAGGCGTCGGTCGGGAAGCGGGGGCATCACTGATGAGCGCCAAAACCGCGCACCGTTCGTTCACCACCCACGCAAGCTCGGAAGGCAGGCAGATGAACACCAAGGGGAAGCTCAGCACCACGCTGCGCCGGCGCGCCGCCCGCGCCGGCGCCACCCTGGCCGCGCTGTTGGCAAGCGCCGCGATCGCGGCGCCGCTGGCGGCCGCCGAAGCGCCGATCGAATACGCCCCCGGCTCCCCCGGCGCGACGATCACCGACATCGAAGGGATGCCCGACCGCCAGGCGGGCTCCCACCCCGACATCGAAGTGATGATGCACCCCGTCCAGCAGAACCCCGAAGACAAGGACTCCTTCCCGGTGCAGATGCCGCACCAGTTCGAAATCGACCTGCCGCCGGGCTACATCGCCAACCCATTTGCCGCGAGCTATTGCCCCGTGGCGGGCCTGAAGGGGGCGATGAACGGCAACGGCTCGGCCTGCCCGGTCGATTCCCAGGTCGGCATCGCCATGATCGGCAACCCCGAAGCCGAATATCCACTCAAGGCCCCGGTCTTCAACATCAAGCCGCCCGAAGGGGCGCCGGCGATGTTCGCCTTCAACGTGCTCGGCGTCCTCACCTTCCTCAAGCCCAAGGTTCGTGCCGACGACTACGGCATCACGATGGACTCCGGCACGATCTCCCAGGGGATCGTGATCAACGGGGCCAGGGTGATCATGTGGGGCGTCCCGGAGGATCCGGCCCACAACGCCGAACGCTACGGGCCGATGCTCGGCGGCGCCTTCTACTTCCCGCCGGCCGAACCGGCAGGCCCGCGCCGTGCCTTCCTCAGCACGCCGACCTCCTGCTCGAGCACCCCGGAAACGTGGACCGGGCGGCTCGACGGCTGGAAGAGCATCGGCCAGTTCACCACCAAATCGTTCTCCAGCGACCGGAACGGGGACCCGTTCCTGCAGACCGGCTGCGACCACGTGCCCTTCGGCCCGAGCGTCGAAGCGCGCCCGACCACCAACCTGGGTGACTCGCCCTCCGGCCTGGACGTGAAGATCCACGTCCCCCAGAACACCGACCCCGACGGTCTGTCGGAGGCCAACCTCAAAGACGTGACGATGACCCTGCCGGCGGGGATGACCGTGAACCCCTCCTCGGCCAACGGGCTCGGCGCCTGCACCCCCGAACAGGTCGGCCTGACCACGCCGGTCGGCCAGTCGCGGGCCGTCTTCAACGGCGATCCCGTCACCTGCCCGCCGGACTCCAAGCTGGGCACGGTCGAGGTCGACACGCCGCTGCTCGACCATCCGATGCCGGGCGCGATCTACCTCGCGACCCAGGACCAGAACCCGTTCGGCTCGCTGCTCGCCCTCTACATCGCGATCGAAGACCCGAAGTCGGGCATCACGATCAAGCTCGCCGGCCACCCGCAGCCCGATCCGGCCTCCGGCCAGCTCACGGTGAGCTTCGAAAACAACCCGCAGCTGCCCTTCGAAGACCTCAAGGTCAACCTCTTCTCCGGCCCGCGGGCCGCGCTGAAGACGCCGATGGCCTGCGGCACCGCGACCACGACGACGACGATGGTCCCCTGGACCGCTCCCTACGGGGCCGCGGCGAATCCCTCCGACAGCTTCCCGATCACGCGGGGGGCAGGCGGGAGTGACTGCGTGGACTCGGAAGCCCAGGCGCCCAACAAGCCGTCGTTCAGCGCCGGCACGGTCGATCCCAGCGCCGGCGCCTACTCGCCGTTCGTGCTGAAGATCGCCCGCGCCGACGGCACCCAGGCGATCCAGGCGATCGACACCACCCTGCCCACGGGGCTGCTCGGCAAGCTGGCCGGCATCCCCTACTGCTCCGACGCCGCGCTGGCGGCGGCGGCCGGCAGGTCAGGTCGTGCCGAGCAGGCGTCACCCAGCTGTCCCGCCGCCGGCGGCGTCGGGACGGTCGAGGTCGCCGCGGGCGCCGGGTCGACGCCCTACCACGCGGCCGGCAACGCCTACCTCGCCGGCCCGTACAAGGGCGCTCCGCTGAGCCTGGCGATCGTCACCCCGGCGGTCACCGGTCCCTTCGACCTCGGCACCGTCGTGGTCAGGACCGCCCTCTACGTCAACCCCGCCACGGCGCAGATCCACGCCGTCAGCGATCGGATCCCGACGATCCTGCAGGGCATCCCGCTCGACATCCGCTCGATCGCGTTGCAGCTGAACCGGCCCGATTTCACCCTCAACCCGACCTCCTGCGACCCGACCGCGGTGAGCGGCGCGGCGCTCTCGATCTTCAACCAGAGCGCCAACCTCTCCGACCCCTTCCAGGTCGGCGGCTGCGCCGGGCTGGGGTTCGCTCCTCAGCTGAGCCTGACGATCAAGGGCGGTCACAAGCGGGGCGCCTACCAGAGGCTGAGCGCGGTGCTGAACGCCAAGCCCGGACAGGCCAACATCGGCCGGGTCAGCGTCGCCCTGCCGCACTCGGAGTTCCTCGCCCAGAATCACATCAGGACGGTGTGCACCCGCGTCCAGTTCGCCGCGGGCGCCTGCCCCGCGGGCTCGATCTACGGCTACGCCAGGGCGTGGAGCCCACTGCTCGACCAGCCGCTGCAAGGCCCGGTGTACCTGCGCAGCTCCGACCACAAGCTGCCGGACCTCGTCGCGGCCCTGCACGGCCAGATCGACATCGAACTGGACGGTCGGATCGACTCCAAGCACGGCGGCATCCGCACCACGTTCGAAGGCGTGCCCGACGCACCGGTCAGCCGCTTCGAACTCAACATGAAGGGCGGCAAGAAGAGCCTGCTCGTGAACAGTCGCAACATCTGCGAATACCCGAGCCGGGCGACCGTGACGATGGACGGCCAGAACGGCCAGACCAACGACTCGCGGCCGCAGCTCCGCAACTCCTGCGGCAAGAAGGCGAAGAAGAAGACGAGCGGCCACGGCCGGCACGCGGGTCGTTGACCCGTTGAGGGAGTGACGATGCCCCGGCGCCTCCGCCTCGCCGCGGCAGCCCTCGCGGCTGCCGCGGCGCTCGCCGCTCCCGCGGCGCGGGCAGATGCGGCGCCGGTGGTGGAGGAAGCCTGGGCGAGCGGCGTGGCGGCGACCTCGGTCGACCTCCACGCCGTCATCGATCCCGACGGGCTTGCCACCTACGCCAAGGTCGAATACATCAGCGCCGCCGCCTACCAGGCAAACCTGAGCGCCGTGCCGCCGCGCGAAGCCTTCGTCGGCGCCACCAGCACGCCGGCCGGCGGGCTGGCGCTCGGCGCCGGCACCACCGGGGTCGGCTTCAGCCGCCACGCCGGCTCCCTCACCCCGAGCACCGCCTACCTCTACCGCGTCAGCGCCACCAGCACCGCGGCCACCCTGGGGCCCGTGCAGCGCTTCACCACCAGCGAAAACGCGCCGGTCTTCTCGCTGGCCGACGGGCGGGCCTGGGAGATGGTCTCGCCGATCGAAAAGAACGGCGGCGAGATCCAGCGTCCCGGTGAGATCTTCGGCGGGGGCGTCTTCCAGGCCGCCGCCGACGGAGGCGCGGTCAGCTTCAGCTCGAGGACCGCGTTCGGGGATGCCCAGGCCGCCTCGATCGCCAGTCAGTACATCGCCCGTCGCGGCGCCGATGGCTGGGTGACCCAGAACGTCACCACCCCGGCGCTCGCCGGCGCCTTCGGCGACTCGCCCGACGGCGTCCCGTATCAGCTCTTCTCGGGCGACCTGTCGCGCGGCCTGATCCTCGACCCGCGGCGCTGCGGCTCCGATCCGTGCCCGCGCGGCTATGACCTGCGCGGGGACGACGGCGCCCTCGTCGGCTCGGTCGAAGAGCCGGACCTGCGCTTCGCCGGCGCCTCCCCTGATCTCGGCACGGTGATCCTCGCCACCTGCGCGGCGCTGGCTCCCGGCGCGACCGAAGTCTCGACCGGACCGGGGGAGTGCGACCCGAGCGCGCCGAACCTCTATGCCTGGTCGGGCGGCGGGTTGACGCTGGTCAACGTCCTTCCCGGAGCGACCACCGGCCTGCCGGGCGCGGCGCTCGCCGCCCAGGGCGGCGCCGTCTCCACCGACGGCCGCCGGGTCTACTTCACCGACGGCGGCAACCTCTACCTGCGCGAAGGCGCCCGGTCGGTGCAGGTCGACGCCGCGGTGGGGGGAGGGGGGAGCTTCCAGACCGCCGACGCCGACGGCGGGCTTGCGTTCTTCACCAAGGCGGGCCACCTCTACCGCTTCGACGCCACGTTCGGCAGCAGCGCCGACCTGACGCCGGGCGGTGAAGTCGAAGGTGTGCTGGGCGCCTCCCCCGACGGCGCCTACGCCTACTTCGTCACTCCCGCCGGCCTCTTCCTCGCCCACGGCGGTTCGACGATCAAGGTCGCCGCCGGCGCCGACGCCGCGAACTACCCGCCGGCGACCGGCAGCGCCCGCATCGCCGCCGACGGCAACCTCGCCTTCGTCTCCTCCGCGCGGCTGACCGAATACGACAACGGCGGCTTCGCCGAGGCCTACGTCTACGCGCCCGCGAGCGCGACGCTCGCCTGTGCCTCCTGCAACCCGACCGGTGCCCGGCCCGTCGGCCCCGCCTCGATCCCCGGGGCCACCGCGAACGGCGTCGGCCCGTCCGCCACCCGCCTCTACAAGCCGCGCGCCTTCTCCGCCACGGGCACCCGGCTCTTCTTCGAGAGCCGCGACGCGCTGGCGCCGCTGGACACCAACTCCGACCTCGACGTCTATGAGTGGGAGGCCGCCGGCACCGGGAGCTGCGCGCAGCTGCCGGGTTGCATCGCGCCGATCTCCAGCGGGCGCAGCACCGACGGCGCCTCCTTCCTCGACGCCTCGGCCGACGGCTCCGACGCCTTCTTCCTCACCGACGCGTCGCTGGTTCCGACCGACCCCGGGGTGGTCGATGTCTACGACGCCCGGGTCGGCGGCGGCCTCCCCGTCCCGGTGGCGCCGATCGCCTGCGTCGCCGACGCCTGCCAGGCCGTGCCGTCCCCGCCGGAAGACCCGACGCCCGCCACCACCCTCGTGCGCGGCGGAAACCCGCCGATCGGTCTCCACAAGGCAAAGAAGAAAAAGAAGAAGCACCGGAAGCGCCACCACAGGGCGCACCGCGGTCACGCCCGTCACGGCGGGCACGCTACGCACGGCAGAAAGCACCGCGGCAAACGGGGCGGGAACGGTCGCCGCCACAAGCGGGGCGGCACCGTTCGCGGGGGTCACCGGTGAGCCGCCGGGGAGGGCTGAGGCCGGCCACGGTCGCCGGCGTCCTGGCGATCGTCGCGTCCCTGACGCTGCTGTTCGCCGCGTCCTCCGCCCGGGCGGCGTTCGGCTTCCTGCCGGGCAGCGAAGGGTTCGACGTGAGCGCCACCGAACTCGACGGCTCGGTCGACGACCAGGCCGCCACCCACCCCTACACGCTGACCACGACGGTCGCCTTCGACATGGCGGGCGCCTACAGCGACGGCGACGTCCGCGACCTGCGCATCGACCGGCCGGCCGGGCTGGTCGAAAACCCGGCGGTGATGGGGAAGTGCTCGATCGCCCAGTTCAACACCCCGCGCAACTCGCCCTTCCAGACGAGCCTCTCGGGCGAGAGCTGCCCCGACGACAGCCAGGTCGGCACGGTCGAGGTGCGCAGCTCCTTCGGCGGCGGCATGACCCGCACCTTCGGCGTCTTCAACCTGGCGCCGCCGCCCGGATCGCCGGCGCTGCTCGGCGCCAGCCCGTTCGGCATGCCGATCATCTTCGGCACGCGGATCCGCGGTGCCGAAGGCGAATACGGGCTGAGCCTCGAAGCCCACGACATCTCCCAGCAGCTCAACGTCTCGGCGCTGAAACTGACGTTCTGGGGCAACCCCTGGTTGGTCGGTCACGACGATCAGCGCGGCAACTGCCTCAACGAGGTCGATCCCACCGCCGGCTTCGGCGTCCCGGCGGTCCTCGAACGCGAACCGCAGACCAAACCGGAAACGCCGCCCTTCTACGAAGCCGGCACCTGCTCGGTCGGCAACCCGAAGATCTTCCCGCCGCTCGCCTACCTGACCCTGCCCACCTCCTGCGCGGGGCCGATGTCCTCGATGGTCGTGGCCAGCTCCTGGCAGCAGCCTGCGACGGTCTCCCAGGTGGCGCTCAGCCATGACCAGGGCGGCCGGCCGCAGGCCCTCTCCGGCTGCGACAAGAGCCTGATCGAAAGGGAATCGGCGACCGTGGTGCCGACGACCGACCGAGCCTCCTCGGCGACCGGCCTCGACTTCGCAATCGACCGGGACCAGCACGGCCTGCTCTACAACTTCACCCCCACCGGTCGCCTGATCCCGTTGGTCCGCGCCCCTTCCCAGGTCCAGCGGGCGGTCGTCTCCCTGCCCGAAGGAATGACGATCAACCCCTCGGTCGCCGCCGGACTCGGCGTCTGCACGCCCGCCCAGTATGCGGCGGAGACGGTGTCCTCACCGCCCGGCGCCGGCTGCCCGAACGACTCGAAGATCGGCGAACTGACGCTGGAAAGCCCACTGTTCGAAGCACCGATCACGGGCGGCCTGTTCATCGCCCAGCCGGAACAGAACCCGTTCGGATCGCTGCTGGCGCTCTACCTGGTCGCCAAGGCCCCCGAACGCGGCGTGATCGTGAAGATCGCGGGCAAGGTCGACGCCGACCCCGCCACCGGCAACCTCGTCGCGACCTTCGACCAGCTGCCGCAGCTGCCCTACTCGCACCTGAACGTGCACTTCCGGGAAGGCCAACGCAGCCCGCTCGCCAGCCCGGCGGCCTGCGGCACCTACACCACGAGGGTCGATCTCAACCCCTGGCTCGATCCGAGCATGGTCTTCCAGAACGTCTCCCGCTTCAGGCTCGCCGGCGGCATCGGCGGCGGTCCCTGCCCAGCGGCCGTGGCGCCCTTCGCGCCGCAGTCGGAATCCGGCACCTACAACCGCAACGCGGGCTCCTACTCACCTTTCTACCTGCACCTGACCCGCGGCGACGCCGACCAGGAGATCACCTCCTACTCGGCGCAGCTGCCGCCGGGGCTGCTCGGCAAGATCGCCGGGATCCCCTTCTGCCCGGAGGCGGCGATCGCCGCCGCCAAGGTCAACTCCGGCTTTGCCGAGACGGCCCACCCGTCCTGCCCGGCGGCATCGCAGATCGGCCGTACGACCGCCGGCTACGGGCTCGGGCCGGTCCTCGCCTACGCCCCCGGCGGCCTCTACCTGGCCGGTCCCTACCACGGCTCGCCGCTCTCGGTGGTGGCGATCGACTCCGCCACCGTCGGCCCGTTCGACCTCGGGGTGATCATCGTCCGCTCGGCGATCCGGGTCGACCCGCTCACCGCCCAGGTCTCGATCGACTCGGCCGGCTCGGACCCGATCCCCCACATCATCAGGGGCATCCCACTGCACCTGCGCGACGTCCGCGTCTACATCGACCGTCCCGAATTCACCCTCAACCCGACCAGCTGCGAACCGTTCGCCACCACCTCGCTGCTGCGCGGGTCCGGCGCCGAGTTCTCGAATCCGGCCGACGACACCAGCGCCACGATCTCGAATCCCTTCCAGGTCTCCTTCTGCTCCTCGCTCGGGTTCGCCCCGCGGCTGGTGCTGCGGCTGATCGGCGGCAAGCGGCGCGGCAAGTGGCCGACGCTTCGGGCCACCGTCACCCCGCGGCCGGGGGACGCCAACATCGGTGCCGTCGTCGTCACCCTGCCGCCCTCGGAGTTCCTCGCCCAGGGCCACATCCGCGCGATCTGCAGCGGCGCCCAGTTCGCCCGCCACGCCTGCCCGCCGCGCTCGGTGTATGGCTGGGCGCGGGCCGAGACGCCGCTGCTGGAAGCGCCGCTGGAAGGCCCGGTGGTCCTGCGCACCTCGCGGAACACCCTGCCCGACCTCGCGGTCGCCCTGAGCGGTCGCGGCATCGACATCGAACTGGTGGGGCGGATCGACGCCGTGAAAGGACGCTTGCGTGCCACCTTCACCGGGCTGCCCGACGCGCCGGTGACCCGCTTCACGATGACCTTGCACGGCGGCGCCAAGCGGGGACTCCTGGTCAACTCCGACGATGTCTGCACGGCTGCCCCCGCGACCGCCCTGATGACCGGCCAGAACAACCTCCGGGCCCGGCTGCGTCCCAAGCTCGAGAACTCGCGCTGCAAGAAGCACCGCCGTGGGGCGAAGCGACACCGGGGGAGGGGTCACTAGATGCGGGCGAGGACGGTGGTTGCGGTTGCCGTGGTGGCCGCAGTGGCGCTGGCGGCGCTGGGAACCGCGCCCGGGCGGAGCGCCGCGGAGATCATCCAAGGCAAGGGGATCCGCGTCGCGGTCGGCGGCGAGCTCTCCCCCCGGCGGCTGCCTCGCGCGGGTGTCACGCCGGTGCGAATTTCGGTCAGCGCCCACCTGGCCCCCGTCCACAGCACCGCGCTGCCCCAGCTCGCCTCGGTCGCGATCGCGATCAACCGCTATGGGCGCATCGACCGCGTCGGCCTGCCGACCTGCGACATCGACGACATCCAGCCCGCCACCAGCGCCAAGGCGCTGGCCGCCTGCTCGGGCGCCCTGGTCGGCCACGGGCGCTTCGAAGCCGTGGTCGCCCTCGACCGGCAGGCCGCCTTCCCCGCCCACGGCGAACTGCTCGCCTTCAACGGCACCTACCACGGCCGGCCCGCGATCCTCGCCCACGTCTACGGCACCGAACCGATCCCCACCTCCTTCACCCTCCCCTTCACGATCACCGCCCACAAGGGCACCTTCGGCACCTTGCTGCAGGCCGGCCTCCCGGTCGCCGAAGCCGGCTACGTGACCGGCTTCTCCCTTTCCCTCCACCGCACCTACACCTACCGCGGCCGCCGCCACAGCTTCGCCTCCGCCGGCTGCCCGGCTCCCACCGGCTTCCCCGGCGCCGTCTACCCCTTGGCCCGCACCAGCTTCCGCTTCAGCGGCGGCCGCGCCCTGGGCCTGACGCTGGTGCGGAACTGCAGGGCGCGGTAGGGGATCCGCGCGCCTGACGTCCGCGAGCGCTCGGCCGGCCTATTTCTGCGCCTTCACGCTGAACTGGATCTGGTCGCCGCGGACCTCGGCGTCGAGCACCTTGTCGTCCAGCAGCTCCGCCGCGTCGGACTCGACGAAGACCGGGCCTTCCTCGAGCACCTGATCGCCCGCGGCCGGCGCCGGGGCGATCTCGAGGCGGAGCGCCGTCTGTGGCCCGCCGTCGGACTCGATCTCGCCGGTGCTGACGCGCAGGCCCGCCTCATCGGGCAGATCCTGGGCAGCGAGGATGCTGCCGATCGCGGATGCTGCTTCTTCGCTGACAGCCAACATTTTGCTTTCCCTTCGTGAGCGGTTCGCTTTCTCTCCTTCCGGGTTGCCCGCCCGGCGCGACCGCAAACCTCCGCGCGCCTCGCCGCCTTCGGCTTCAGGTGGGGCGGAGGAGGTCCGAGTAGCTCTCGCGCACGAGATCCTCCTCGCGGATGTCGAGGGATCCACGCAGCGAGTCCAGCAGGGCGCCGAAGCGAGCCGGGTCGTCGCCGTCGGCGGCGACGCCCTCGAACTCGATGAAGTCGCCCAGGTCGTCGACCCGGTCGAGGTGGATCCGCACGCCTTCGTAGAGGAAGAGGCGCCGGGTCTTGCTGACGACGACGCTGATGCCGAGGACGGCCGCGAGCGCCTCGCGCAGCTCGGCGGGCTCGGGGACCTCGACCAACCGGTAGCGGCTCTCCATGTTGCCCGCCAGGTCCGGGCGCTCGTAGGCGATCAGCGTCGCCGCCGCGCCAGGTTCCTCCCGCAGCTTCAGCCGTCCCCGCGGCACCGCGAAGTAGGTGTCCCGCTGGACCAGCGTCCCCTGGTCCTCGGCACCGAGTTCGCCGCAGACCCGGAGGGACCGCGCGTGATCGCGATCGCGAGCCTTCAGCTCCAGATTGCGGCGCGGTCCCTTGATGCGTGCGAGCCTAGATGGTTGGTTCCGGGGTGGGGGGCGGCGGGCGGCGGGGAAGGGACGGGCGGGGGCCCGTGGCGCGGGCGGCCGTCCGAGGGAGGTCCTGGGCTCCTCATGGGGGTCCTGG
>CALCIA010000199.1 GCA_937907435.1 uncultured Actinomycetes bacterium | reverse complement strand
CCCTCTCGCCACGGCCACAGCCTGCCCGGGCCGTGGCGAGAGGGGCGGGTCCCCAGGCGTCCATCACCGCCGCTCGAACAACACCGGCGCCAGCTGCGCCAGCAACCCCACGGGGAGACCCACGACGTTCGACACGCTCCCCTCCAGGCGCTCGACCAGGGTCGAGCCGAGCGTTTGGATCGCGTAGCCGCCGGAGCGTCCCTCCCACTCGCCGAAGTCGACGTAGCGCTGCTTCTCCGCCTCGGGGATCTTCTTGAAGACCACCTCGGAGCGTTCGAGGCCCGACCGCTCCTCGCCATCCTCGTCGAGGACGACCAGGCCGCTCATCACGGTGTGGCCGCGGCCGCTCATGCGGTCGAGATAACGGCGCGCGTCGGCGGCGTCGGTGGGCTTGCCGAGGACCTCGCCGTCGAGGACGACGTCGGTGTCGCAGGCGATCACCAGGGCGCCGGGCGGGCGGTCGATGGCGCGCGCCTTGCGGCGCGCGTTCTCGATCACGAGGAATTCGGGGTCGCCGGAGTCGAGCTCCTCGACGCCGGGGACGAGGACCTCGAACTCGAGCCCCAGCTTGGCGAGGATCTCGCGTCGCTGGGGCGAGCCCGAGGCGAGGACTACCGCAGGCAAGCGCCTAGAGCTCGGGGAACCAGATGCCGATCTCGCGCTCGGCCGACTCGTCGGAGTCGGAGCCATGGACCATGTTGAAGGTCACCTCGAGCGCGAAGTCGCCGCGGATCGAGCCGGGGGCGGCCTCGACCGGGTTGGTGGCGCCGATCAGCTGGCGCGCCGCCGGGACCGCCTCGGCCCCCTCCAGCACCATCGCCACCAGCGGGCCGCCGGTGATGAAGCTGACCAGCTCGCCGAAGAAGGGCTTCTCGCTGTGCTCGGCGTAGTGCTGGTTGGCGATGTCCTCGGTTGCCGTCATCAACTTGAGGGCGGCGATCTTCAGGCCCTTGCGCTCGAAGCGGGCGATCACCTCTCCGGTGAGGTTGCGCTCGAAGGCGTCAGGCTTGACGAGGATCAGGGTCCGGCTCACGGCGGGGGCTCCTTTGTTTTTGTTCGGTGGTCGGCGCCTCTTTCGGCGGGGCGCTGCGGGCGCCGCCTTTGCGGGCGCCCGAAGATTTGGGTCGGCTGCCGGAGCCCTCGGCGGCGGCGCTCGCGCGCTGTTTTTTGCCGCCGCCGCTGCGCGGCCGGCGTTTCGGCTCGGCGCCGGCTTCTTCCAGCTCGCGATCGCGTTCGCGTTCGCGCTCTTCCTCGGGGCGCCGTCCGCGGCGGCGCGGCTGCGGCGAGCGTTCCGCGGC
The DNA here is from genome assembly GCA_937907435.1 of uncultured Actinomycetes bacterium. Taxonomy (GTDB): domain Bacteria; phylum Actinomycetota; class Thermoleophilia; order Solirubrobacterales; family 70-9; genus VAYN01. The sequence continues at coordinate 9,099 of CALCIA010000199.1, read as the reverse complement.
CAGCGCGGTCTCGCAGTACGGGCAGAGGCTCCAACGCGGATCGACCGGTTCGCCGCAGGTCGGGCACGGGTCCTTCAGCCGGCGCTGGCAGTTGGGGCAGCGCAGGTAGTTTTTCTCCACCGGGTATTCGCAGTTCGGACAGCTCTGCTCGCGGAGCTGGCGCACGCGGAGCTCGGCGGCCTTGATCTCCAGCTCGCGCTCGTGGGCGTCCTCGAGGAACTCCGGCGGGCGGACGATCGTGTAGATGATCGTGCCGATGTAGGGGAAGAACGAGGCGATCGTCGCGCAGGCGACCAGGAACGGATCGGAGATCCGGCGGCGTGCGTCGAGGAACGTGTAGACGATCAGGGCCAGCCAGACCACGATCAGCAGGAGCAGAACGAGGGTGGCCGCCAGGTTGAGGCCCGAGTTGGTGATTCCGAAGATCGCTAGTGCCATGGGTCTACCCCCTTTCGGGGATGGGGATCGCGCAGTGTATTCGCCGTACTGGCGTCTGATCCTGTTCCGCCCTCCGACGGGGCGCCTTGGTCAGAGGAAAAGCCTCCCGAACAGGTACCCGACGCCGAAGAACACGAGGATCACGATCGCCACCACGGCGGCGACCAGGGCCATCATCGACAGGAGTTCCGAGCCCGCGCTGCGGTCCATGCAGGAATCCTCGCACAGTCAGCCTCGCTCGCTCGCCGCGGCGAGCGTCGGACCGATCAGATAATGCGATCCGGTCACGACCAGGACGCCCGCGAAGGTCGCGCAGGCGAGTTCGGTGGAGCGCCGGAGCGCCGCGCCCAGATCCGGCTCGGCGACCGCCTCGAGGCCGTTGGCCTGGCAGAGGTCGGCGAGCTCGCGGGCGGGGCGCGAGTGGGCGCCGGGGCGCCCGTGGCCGAGCAGCGCCGCCGGCGGGATCTCGGTGCAGACGGCAGCGCGCAGCGCCGGGGCGAGCGCCGCGATCATCGCCGGCGCGTCCTTGTCGGCGAGGACCGCCAGGCAGGCGACGACCGGACGGCCCGCGGCGATGCCCGGGAGCGCCTCGGCGAGCGCCGCCGCCCCGTCGGGGTTGTGGGCGGCGTCGACGTAGGTCGGCGGGTTCTCGGCGACCAGCTCCAGCCGGCCGGGGATGTGGATCCCGGCGGCGACGGCGGCGACCCGCTCCGGGTCGAGCTCGCCGAGGAAGGCCTCGGTCGCCGCCGTCGCGAGGGCGAAGTTGCGGCGCTGGAAGGTGCCCGTGGCGGCGACCTCGATGCCGGGGCCCGGATCCTCGGGGGCGACCACGAGGCGGGCGCCGCGTTCCCCCGCGATCCGTTCGGCCAGCTCGCGGACCGGCGCCGAGACCCGTCCCAGGACCAGCGTCGATTGGTCTTTCAGCACCGCGAGCTTCTCGGCGGCGATCTCCAGCTCGGTCTCCCCCAGCCACTCGGTGTGGTCGAGGCCGACCGAGGTGAGGACGGTGACCCGCGAGGGGATCGTGTTGGTGGCGTCGAGCCGCCCGCCGAGCCCCGCCTCGATCGCCGCCGCCTTGACCCGGGCGCGGGCCAGGGCGACGAAGGTGGCCGCGGTCGCCGCCTCGAACTCGGTCACGACCTCGCCCTCCTCCAGCGTGCGGTTGACACCCTCGGCGGCCGCCGCGACCTGGGCGACGGCCTCGGCCCAGGCCTCCGGCGCGATCTCCACGCCGCGGAGCAGCGTGCGCTCGGTCCAGCGGGTGCTGTGCGGGGACAGGCAGGCGCCGGAGGACACCCCGTGCGCTTCCAGCAGCGCCGCGACCATCCGCGTCACCGAGGACTTGCCGTTGGTGCCGACGACGTGGACGGAGGCGAAGCGGCGCTGCGGCAGGCCGAGCGCCGTGGTCAGCTTCCACATCCGGTCGAGCCCGAGCTTCCAGCCGACCGCCTCCAAGGAGTCGAGGTAAGCGTCGGGATCGAATCCCGCCGGGACGGGCACGGCTAGCCGAGTTCGGCGAGTTCGGCCCGGTAGCGCTCCAGCTTGCCACGCTCTTCCTCGACCACGATCGGCGGCGCCTTGGCGACGAAGCCCTGGTTGGAGAGTTTGCGCTCGGCGCGCTGGATCTCCGCGCCCAGTTCCTCGCGGCGCCGGTCGAGGCGCTCGCCGACCACCTCGGCGTCGAGCTCCTCGGAGGCGAGCACGCGCACCGGGCCGACCGAGGCGACCGGCTCGGCGCCGACCCCGTCGAAGGCGAAGCGCGAGAGGCGGCCGACGAACTCCGACGGCGGCATCCCGTCGATCACCGCCGGCAGCACCGCCCGGGCGGGGACGCCGGCGAGGTCGCGCCAGGCGCGCAGCCTGCGGGTGAGGGCGATGCCTTCGGCGATCTCCGCCTCCGCGTCGTCGTCGAAGAGCGCGGCGTCGGCGGTCGGGAAGGCGTGCACGACGAGGTGGCCGTCGCGGGCCGGATGGAAGGACCAGAGCTCCTCGGTGACGAACGGCATCGTCGGGTGGAGCAGCGCCAGCACGCGCTCCAGCGCGTAGAGGAGCGTCGCCGAGACGTCCTCCTCGCCCTCGTAGAGGCGCGGCTTGACGATCTCCAGGTACCAGTCGCAGAGGTCGCCGTAGACGAAGCCGTAGCACTCCTGCACGGCGTGGGCGAAGTCGTAGGCCTCGAGCTTCGCGGTCACCGAGGCGATCGTCTTCTCCAGCCGCGAGAGGAGCCAGCGGTCCTCCAGTTGCGCCGCGCGCGGCGCGGGCTCCACCTCGGCGGCGTTCAGCAGGATCAGGCGGGAGGCGTTCCAGAGCTTGTTCGCCAGGTCGGAGCCCTGCTCCACCTTGGCGTCGGAATAACGCACGTCCTGGGTCGAGGACATCGCCAGCAGGCCGAAGCGGAGCGCGTCGGCGCCGCGCTCGTCGATCTCCTCCAGCGGGTCGATCCCGGTGCCGAGGCTCTTCGACATCCGCCGTCCGTCGCGGGCCTGGATCACCGAGTGCACGTAGACGTCGCGGAAGGGAATCGCGCCCGGGAACTCGATCCCCATCATCACCATCCGCGCGACCCAGAGGAAGAGGATCTCGCGGGCGGTGGTGAGGAAGCTGGTCGGGTAGAAGGCGCGCAGGTCCGGCGTGTCGTCGGGCCAGCCGAGCGTCGCGAACGGCCAGAGCGCCGAGCTGAACCAGGTGTCGAGCACGTCCTCCTCCTGGCGCAGCGTCGTGCCGTCGCAGCTCGGGCAGCGCTCCGGGGCGACCTCGGCGACGATCGTCTCCTCGCAGTCGCCGCAGTACCAGACCGGGATCTGGTGTCCCCACCAGAGCTGGCGCGAGACGCACCAGGGGCGGATCTCCCCCATCCAGTTGATGTAGACGCGCTTCCACTGGTCGGGCTGGATGCGGACCTCGTCGTCTTCGACGGCCTTGATCGCGGGCTTCGCCAGGTCGTCCATGCGGCAGAACCACTGGAGGCTGATCAGCGGCTCGATCCGCTCGCCGGAGCGGTGGCTGAACGGCACCGCGTGGGTGTAGGGCTGCTCGTCGCGCAGGAAGCCGTCGGCGCGCAGGCGCGCGGCGACCGCCCGCTGGGCCTCCGACACACTCATCCCCTCGAACTCGCCCGCCTCCTCGTTCATCCGCCCGTCGGGGCCGATCACGGTGATCTCCTCGAGCCCGTGGCGGCGGCCGATCTCGAAGTCGTTGACGTCGTGGCCGGGGGTGATCTTCAGGGCGCCGGTGCCGAACTCGGGGTCGACGTAGGCGTCGGCGATGATCGGCAGGCGGCGACCGACCAGCGGCAGCGTGCAGAACTTTCCAACTAAGTCGGCATAACGCTCGTCGTCGGGGTTCACGGCGACGGCGGTGTCGGCGAGCATCGTCTCCGGGCGCACGGTGGCCACGGTGAGCACGCGATCCGACCCCTCGACCGGATAGTCGATCGACCAGAGCGAGTCGGTCACCTCGCGGTTCTCCACCTCGAGGTCGGAGATCGCCGAGCGCGTCCCCGGGTCCCAGTTGACCATGTAGTTGTCGCGGTAGATGTAGCCCTTGTCGTAGAGCTGCTTGAAGACTCGATGCACTGCGCGGACGTAGCCCTCGTCGAGGGTGAAGCGCTCGCGCTCGTAGTCGCAGGAGGCGCCGAGGCGCTTGTACTGCTCGACGATCCGCGAGCCGTACTCCTCCCGCCACTCCCAGACGCGCTCGACGAAGGCCTCGCGGCCGAGCTCCTGGCGGGTCTTGCCTTCGGCGCGCAGCCCTTTCTCGACCACGGCCTGGGTGGCGATGCCGGCGTGGTCGGTGCCGAGGATCCACAGCGTGTTCTTGCCCCGCATCCGGTTCATGCGCACGAGCGCGTCCTGCATCGAGCCGTTCAGCGCGTGACCCATGTGGAGGGCGCCGGTCACGTTGGGCGGCGGGATGGCGACGGTGAAGTTCTCCTCCGGCGTGCCGGTCGCCTCGGGATGGAAGTAGCCGCCCTCCATCCATTCGCCGAAAACGCGTGCCTCGATCTCCCCCGGTTCGTAGCGGGTGTTCTGCTCGAGCTGCTGTCGCTTCGCCGCGTCCATCGCGAGAAGCGAGTCTAGATAGCGAGGCGCCTTCCCAGCTCCCGGCGTCCCACTTTCGTCACCCGGACAGCGCGGCGTCTCTCCGTCCGCTCGATCCAATCGAGCTCGAAAAGCCGCTTGGTGAGCGCGACGCCGAGCTTGCCCGCCAGGTGCGGCCGCCGCTCCGACCAGTCGTTGCAGGACTTGCCCGCGCGCGGCGGCTTCTCGATGCCGAGGTCGACGAGGAACGCCGCGCCCGGCTCGGTCAGCAGGAACACCTCGCCTTCGCGTTCGACCAGGCCGCGCGCCACCATCGCGTCGGTGATCCCGACCCCGAGCGCGCCCGCCAGGTGGCCGTAGCAGGTGCGCGCGGCGCCGAGCGCGCCGGCCCGGTTGGCCTGGCGCAGGCTGCGGACCTCGGAGCGGGGCGCCAGCGCGGCAAGCGCCTCGACCGCGGCCGCCACCTCCGGGCCGGCCAGCCGGTAGTAGCGGTTGCGCCCGCCCGTCTCGACCGCGAGGAAACCGGCCCGCTGCAGCTTCGCCAGGTGCTCCGACATCGTCGAGCGCGAGACGCCCGCGACTTCGGCCAGCTCGCTCGGCGGCAGCGCGCGGCCGTCGGTCAGCTCCATCAGCACGGCGGCGCGGCTCGGGTCCGCCATCAGCGCCGCCGCGGCGGCGATGTCGACCTCGCCCTGGGCCTGGACCCGGGTCTCGGCACTGGACGCCATGCACCCAGGTTAGGACGCTGAGGATTCGGCCGGCACCGAACCGTCCCGCGCCTACGGTGGGCCGATGACCGATTCCGACACCCCGCGCGGCCGCGGCCCGGCCCTGGCCGTCGCCTCCGCCGGCTACTTCTTCGTCCTCCTCGACGTGACCATCGTCAACGTCGCCCTCGCCCGCATCGGCAGCGGCCTCGGCGGCTCGCGCTCGGAGCTGCAGTGGGTGGTCGACGCCTACGCGCTGGTGCTGGCGGCCGGGATGCTCGGGGCGGGCGACCTCGCCGACCGCGCCGGCTCGCGGCGGCTCTTCCTCGGCGGGCTGGTGGCGTTCGGCGGCGCCTCGGCGCTCTGCGCGGCGGCGCCCGGCGCGGAGGTGCTGATCGGCGCGCGAGCCGTGCAGGGACTGGGCGCGGCGGCGATCCTGCCGAGCTCCCTGGCGATCGTCAACCAGCTCTTCCCCGACCCCGCGGAGCGCCCGAGGGCGATCGGCGTCTGGGCCGGGTTGGGTGGCTCGGCGCTGGTGCTGGGACCGGTGCTCGGCGGCGTCCTGGCCGGATCGCTCGGTTGGAGGGCGATCTTCTGGCTGAACGTGCCGCTGGTGGTCGCGGCGCTGGTGGCGGGCTTCGCAACGCTGCCGAAAGGGTCGAAGGCAGAGGGCGCGCGGCCCGACTGGAAGGGACAGGTACTCGGCACCGCCGCCCTTGCCGCCCTTGTCTTCGCGCTTATCGAGGGCGGCAAGGGCGGCATTGCGTCGGGTCCGGCACTGGGTGGGATCGCGGTGGCGCTCGTCGCGTTCGCGGGGTTCGTCGTGGTGGAGCGCCGGGCCGCGCGCCCGCTGCTTGATCTCAGGTGGTTCCGCCGCGCCGAGTTCACCGGCGCCAACGTGGGCGCGGGGCTGATGAACCTCGGCACGCTGGGCGGCCTCTTCGCGCTCAGCCTCTTCCTGCAGGACGCCGAAGGGCTCTCACCGCTCGAAGCGGGCCTCGCCCTGGTACCGCTCGCGCTGCCGCTCGCCGCGCTGACGCCTTTCACCGGCCGCCTCGTCGGACGCGTCGGGGCGCGCCTCCCCGCGGGCATCGGCCTCGCCGCGAGCGGCGTCGGCTACCTCGGCGTCGCACTGGTCGGTGGCTCGTCGATCGACTCCCCGGTCGGCTGGGCGTTCCTCGCCATCGCCGGGGCCGGGATGGGCGTCGCCGTCCCCGGCCTGGTCGCGGGCGCGACCGAGGCCCTCGGACCCGACCGCGCGGGCATCGCCTCGGCGGTGAACAACACCTCGCGCCAGGTCGGCGGTGCGATCGGCGTCGCGCTCATCGGCGGCCTGTCGTCGATCACCACCTCGCTCGCGTTCAGCGCCGGAGCCCTGCTCCTCGGCGGCGTCCTTGCGTTGACGCTCATGGGCCGGTCGTCGGACTCCCGGACGAACCTCCCGCTGTTCGTGAGGGAGGGAGTCCGACGACCCTAGGATCGCCCGAAGATGACTGAGCGCAAACGTGTCAGCAGTGGGTCGCCGTTCGAACCGAAGATCGGCTTCTCTCGCGCGGTTCGCGTCGGGGCCCACCTGCACGTGGCGGGGACCGGGCCGATCTGGGACGACGGGTCGTTCGACGACGACGCCGGCGCCCAGGCGCGGCGGTGCCTCGAGATCATCGTCGCGGCACTCGACGAGCTCGGCGCCTCGGCGAAAGACGTGGTGCGCACGCGCATGTACCTCACCGACGCCGCCGACATCGACGCGATCGGCCCCGTCCACGCCGAGTTCTTCGGCGAAGCGCCGCCCGCCGCCACCGCGATCGTGGTCGCCGGCTTCCTCGACCCTCGCTGGAAGGTCGAGATCGAGGCCGACGCGATCGTCGGCTAGGCGGTTTCCTCGCCGAGCTGCTGGTCGGCGGGGCCGATGTCCTGCTGCGCGGCCTCGGTGACGAGGGTCGGCCGGCGGCCCTGGAGGATCGTCTCCCGCGTCACCACGCACTTGGTTACGTCGCGGCGCGAGGGCAGCTCGAACTGCACGTCGAGCAGCGTCTCCTCGAGGATCGAGCGCAGGCCGCGGGCGCCGGTCTCGCGTTCGATCGCGCGGTCGGCGATCGCCTCGAGGCTGTCGTCGGAGAAGACCAGCTCGATGTCGTCGAACTCGAAGAAGCGCTGGAACTGGCGGGTCAGCGCGTGCTTGGGCTCGGTGAGGATCGTGGTGAGGTCGTCGCGGGTCAGCTGGTGGATCGCGGTGATCACCGGCAGCCGGCCGATGAACTCGGGGATCAGGCCGTATTCGATGAGGTCCTCGGGCAGGACCTTCTCGAACCACTCGCCGGTGTCTTTCTCGGTCCGCGAGGAGATCGCCGCGCCGAAGCCGACGCCGCGGTCGCCCACCCGCCGCTCGATGATCTTGTCGAGCTCGGCGAAGGAGCCGCCGCAGATGAAGAGGATGTTGGTGGTGTCGATCGTCAGGAACTCCTGATGGGGGTGCTTGCGCCCGCCCTGCGGCGGCACGCTCGCGGTCGTCCCCTCGAGGATCTTCAGCAGCGCCTGCTGGACGCCTTCGCCGGAGACGTCACGGGTGATCGACGGGTTGTCGGCTTTGCGCGCGATCTTGTCGATCTCGTCGATGTAGATGATCCCCGTCTCCGCCTTCTTGACGTCGAAGTCGGCGGCCTGGATCAGCTTGAGGAGGATGTTCTCGACGTCCTCGCCGACGTAGCCGGCCTCGGTCAGCGCGGTCGCGTCGGCGATCGCGAACGGCACGTTGAGTATCCGCGCCAGGGTCTGGGCGAGCAGCGTCTTGCCGCACCCGGTCGGTCCCAGCATCATGATGTTCGACTTGCCGAGCTCGACGTCGTTCTCGTCGGACTGGCCGATCTGCACCCGCTTGTAGTGGTTGTAGACGGCGACCGAGAGTGAGCGCTTGGCGGCGTCCTGGCCGACCACGTACTCCTGCAGCACGTCGTAGATCTCGCGCGGCTTCGGCAGGTTCTCCAGCTCGAAGGTGGGCGGCGCGGTCAGCTCCTCGTCGATGATCTCGTTGCAGAGGTCGATGCACTCGTCGCAGATGTAGACGCCGGGGCCGGCGATCAGCTTCTTGACCTGGCGCTGCGACTTCCCGCAGAAGCTGCAGAGGAGCTGCTCGTTGGAGTCGGTTGGACGTGCCAGTTGAATCCCCTCCTGACGGGACGATCGATCGGAGCCTGCGGCGGGGCCACACAGCTTAGACGGGCCTCGCTGCCGGTTACAGGGGGTGAATTACGGCGCCCGCGGCGCGGTCCCTGCGCGTGACGGCCTCCTTGCACGGCGATAGGTTGCCCGCATGGCCGCGGACATCCAGGTCGGACCGGTCGGCGAGGACGAGTTCGAGGCGCTCCTCCCGCTGATCGCCGCCTACCAGCGCTTCTACGAAGTCGACGACATCGACGACGGGCGCAACCGCGCCTTCTTCCGCCGCTTCCTCGCCCCGAGCGAGGACGGCGAGCTGCTCGCGGCCCGCGACGAGGGCGGCACGATCCTCGGTTATGCATGCCTCTACTGGCACTTCTCCTCCCTGGCGGCCGTGGAGACGGTGCTGATGAACGACCTCTTCGTCACCGCCGAGGCTCGCGGCCGCGGCATCGGCCGCGCCCTGATCGAGGCGAGCCGCACCGTCGCCCGGCGCCGCGGCGCCGCCTGGCTCGAGTGGGCGACCGCCCCCGACAACCACACCGCCCAACGCCTCTACGACTCGATGACGAGCGAGAAATCGACCTGGCTCGAGTACGAGCTGGACGTTTGAGCGGACGCGGTTCGGTGGATGGTTGGGCGGGGCGGGTGGACGGGGGGGGGCCCTGGGGGCGGGTGGCCGTCCGAGATAGATCAAGGGTGCCCTGGGCTCCTCATGGGGGTCTTGGCAGGCTGTGACCCCCATGAGGAGCCCAGGA
>CALCIA010000198.1 GCA_937907435.1 uncultured Actinomycetes bacterium | reverse complement strand
TGGAGGAGAGCATCTCGCGGATGGCGGGATCCCAGCACGGGGTGCGCCTGGAGGTCGAGGACCTGGTGGCGGCGGCGCGGCGGGCCGGGCGCGTCCCCGCCCAGCGGACGACGCTGTATGAGATCGTCGAGACCTACGCGGACGCGGCGGCGTAGCGAGGGAGCGGGGGGCGGCGATGCGGGCGATGGTCCTCGACCAGCCGGGCCGGCCACTCCGCCTCGCCGACGTCCCTGAGCCCGAGCCCGGGCCCGGCGAGGTAAAGCTCGCGGTCCGCGCCTGCGGCGTCTGCCGCACCGACCTCCACATCTACGACGCCGAGCTTCAGGGTGAGCCGAAGCTGCCGCTGGTGATGGGACACCAGATCGTCGGAGAGGTGGTCGGCGCGGGGGAGGGGGCGCGGCGCTTCGAGCTGGGCGACCGCGTCGGCGTCCCCTGGCTCGGCTGGGCCGACGGCACCTGCCGTTATTGCCGCGAAGGGCGCGAGAACCTCTGCGAGCACGCCCGCTTCACCGGCTACGACGTGGACGGCGGCTATGCCGAGTTCGCGGCCGCCGCGGAGGACTTCTGCTTCCCGATCCCGGCGCCCTACTCCGACGCCGAGGCGGCGCCGCTCCTCTGCGCGGGGCTGATCGGCTACCGGGCGCTGCGGCTGGTCGGCGAGGCGGAGCGGATCGGCTTCTACGGCTTCGGCTCCTCCGCCCACATCCTCTGCCAGGTCGCGGTGCACGAAGGCCGCCGCGTCTTCGCCTTCACCCGCGACGGGGACGCCGACGGCCAGGCGTTCGCCCGCGGCCTCGGCGCCGAGTGGGCGGGCGGCTCCTCGGAGCTGCCGCCGGAGGAGCTCGACGGGGCGATCGTCTTCGCCGCGGTCGGCCCGCTGATGGTCCAGGCGCTGAAGGCGAGCGCCCGCGGCGCCCGGGTGATCAGCGCCGGCATCCACATGAGCGAGATCCCCGCCTTCTCCTACGACCTGCTCTGGGGGGAGCGGACGCTCGGCTCGGTCGCCAACCTGACCCGCGCCGACGGCGAGGACCTGCTGCGGATCGCCCCCGAAGTGCCGGTCCGCGCCGCCGTCACGACCTACCCGCTCCAGGACGCCCAGCAGGCGCTCGAAGACGCCCGCCACGGCCGCATCGAGGGCTCCGCCGTCCTCGTCGTCTCCACCTAGCCCGCCGCCCCGCCCACGGGTGAGTTCGCACTTATCCGCGCTATCCGCGGATAAGTGCGAACTCGACCTTCGGCGTAGTGGCGCTCGGCGCCGGGTACCGGCAAAAGGCAAGCGGAAAGCGACGAAAGGGACTCAAATGGCTGATGCTCCCAGCAACAAAGATGACGCCAAAGGGCGGGTCAAGGAGGCCGCCGGCAAGTTGACCGGCGACAAAGACCTGGAGAACGAGGGCAAGGTCGACAAGGCCTCCGGCAAGCTGAAGGAGGGCATCGACAAGGTCCGCGACGCCCTGCACAAAAACTGAGGCCGGCTCCGGCCTCGCTCAGCGGAAGAGGTCGTCCTCGCGCGGCCGGCGGATCGCCGCCGCGCCGGGGCCGTCCTCGACGGTGACCCAGCGGCCGAGGCCGCCGACCACCACCGCCGGCACCGCGGCGGCCTTGTCGCGGACCAGGTCCGCCGCCCCCGCCGCCTCGTCGGCGATCGCGATCTGGGTCGCCATCAGCTCGCGGCCGGTCGCGTCGTGGCGGCCGCGCCAGTCGTCGATCGGCACCAGCCCGGCACAACCGATCGCCACCTCGGCCTGTCCGATCCGCCAGGCGCGGCCGAAGCTGTCGGCGATCACGACGCCGATCCGCGCCCCCGCGGCGCCGCCGATCTCGGCGCGCAGCCGCCGCGCCGAGGCGTCGGGGTCCTCGGGCAGCAGCAGCACCGACTCGGGGTCGCCGACGTTCGAGCTGTCGATGCCGGCGTTGGCGCAGACGAGGCCGTGATTGGTCTCGACGATCAGCACCCCGCGTTCGGCCCGCACCACCTCGGCGCTCTCCTCGAGGATCAGCTGCACCAGGTTCGGCTCCTTGCCGAGGATCCGCGCCAGCTTGCTCGCCTCGGCGCCGGGGATGACGCTCGACAGCCGCCGCGTGCGGCCCTCGGCCTTGGAGACGACCTTCTGGGAGACGACGACCACGTCGCCGTCGGCGAGCTCCCCGACGCGCGCCGCGATCAGCTCGCCGAGCGGGTCCCCGGCGGCGATCTGCGGGATGCCGAGCACCGGCCGCACGTGCACTTCGGCGGCGGGCCGCGCGGCGTCCCCGCCGCCGCTCGGCGTCCCCGCGCCTTCGCCCGCCGTCCCCGCGCTCATATCCCCAGCGCCTTCGCCGTCCGCTTCGCGCCGCCGTCGCGCTCCACCCGCATCGTCAGCGCGACGATGTCCGCGGGCGTGTCGAGGTCGAGTCCCAGGGACGACAGCTCCTCGACCCCGAACGGGATCCCCGCCGCCCGCGCCGCGGCCACGTGGCGCTCCTTGCTGCCCTCGCCGAAGCTCGGCTCGATCGCGTCGGGCGGCGCCAGCACCAGCGCGTTGGTGCCGGTCCCGTGGCGGTCCGGGATCACCGCGACGTAGGGGTCGGGGACGCCGGTCAGCATGCGGTCGAGCTCGCGCGGGTCGAGCAGCGGGCAGTCGCCGGGCAGCAGCGCCACGCAGCGCGCCCCGGCCGCCTTGGCGACCGCCGTCCCCGCCAGCGCGGCGGCGCTGTGGCTCGCGTCGTCGAAGTCGCTGACCAGCTCGGCCCCCGCTGTCGCGGCAAGGTCCACCGCCAACGGCTCCTGGCTCACCACGATGGTCCGCTCGACCATGCGCGCGCGGCCGATCGCCGCCAGCACGTCGCCGATCATCGCCGCCACCAGCTCCGGCTTGCGCGTCGCCTCGATCCCCGGCCCGAGCCGCGACTTCGCCACCGCGAAGCGCTTCACCGGCACCACCGCCGTTGCCCTCATGCGTCGATCAGCGTCTGGCCGTAGTCGAGGACGGTGCGCGCCAGGCGCACCCGGCCCCCGGCGCCGTCCATCAGGGTCTTCGCGGGGAGGGTCGGGACCTCGGCCGGGGGCGGGTCGGGGTCGTCCTCGTCGACGACCATCGCGTCGATCAGCCCGGTGTAGAGGGAGGCGACGCCCGCCGCCGTGGTCGGCCGTCCCAGCGCTTCCATGAACTTGTTCGTCGGGCCCTTGAGGATCTGGCCGCCGACGTAGGGGCTGACCGCGACGACCGGTGCGGACCCAGCCTCGATCGCCTCGCGCATCCCCGGGACGGCGAGGATCGGGCCGATGCTGATCACCGGGTTGGAGGGGCCGAGGACGATCAGGTCGGCGGTGCGGAAGGCGTCCGCGACCTCCGCCGTGGGGCGCGCCTCGGCGATCCCGTCGAGCTCCACGCCGTCGATCCGCGGCTGCCCGCCGTCGAGGATCAGGTACTCCTGCAGCTCGCGCCGGCCGTGCTCGGTCAGCACGTGGGTGCGCACCGCCTCGTCGCACATCGGCAGCACCGTCGCCGTGACCCCGAGCCCGCGGGAGATCTGCGCCTGCGCGTCGGTCTGGCGCCCGCCCTCGCGGAGGAACTCGGCGCGGTAGAGGCAGGAGGCAAGGTCGCGGTCGCCGAGGCTGAACCAGTTCGGCGCGCCGACGTCGGCCATCCGCTCCATCACTGTGAAGGTGTCGTCGCGGAGTCCCCAGCCGCGCTCCTCGTCGATTTCGCCGCTCAGCCAGTAGGTGACGAGGTCCGGGTCGGGGGAGACGTGGACGCCGAGCGTCTCGATGTCGTCGGCGGTGTTGGCGACGACGGTCAGCGCCGCGCCGATCTCCTCCTGCATGCCGGCGGCCAGTTTGGCCCCGCCGGTGCCGCCCGCGAGGAGGGCGACGCGCATCGATTCCTGGCTTCGCAAGGGAGGCAGTCTATGCTGCCCGGCGTGAGGCTCGATGGGAGGAAGGCGCTCGTGACGGGCGGCGCGAGCGGGATCGGCGCAGCGATCGCCGAGCGGCTGGCCGCCGAAGGCGCGGAGGTCTGGGTCGGTGACGTCAACACCGAGGGCGCGGAGAAGGTCGCGGGCGAGGTGAACGGCCACGCGGTCGAGCTCGACGTCACCTCGCTGGACTCGGCGCGCGCGGCGGTCGAGGCGGTCGGCGACATCGCGATCCTCGTCAACAACGCGGGCACCGACGAGTTCGGCTTCTTCCCGCTCACCACGCCCGAGCAGTGGCAGCGGGTCATCGACATCAACCTGAACGGCGTGCTCAACTGCACCGCCGCGGCGCTCCCGGTCATGCAGGGGGCGAGCTACGGGCGCATCGTCAGCATCTCCAGCGAGGCGGGCCGGGTCGGCTCCAAGGGCTCGGCCGTCTACTCGGCGGCGAAGGCGGGCGTGATCGGCTTCACCAAGGTGATCGCCCGCGAGAACGGCCGTTACGGCATCACCGCCAACGCGATCGCTCCCGGCCCGATCGAGACGCCGCTGCTGATGGGCGCCAAGGCCCTCGGCGAGGTCGGCGAGCGCCTGATCGACAACATGCGGTCCCAGACCCAGCTCGGTCGCCTCGGCCAGCCCTTCGAGGTCGCCGCCGCGGTCGCCTTCCTCGCCTCCGACGATGCCACCTTCGTCACCGGCGAGACCCTGGGCGTCAGCGGCGGCCTCGGCATGGTCTGATCTCGACCCGAACAATGCGAACATACGTTCGCATTCCTGCTAGGCTCGACCGAGTGGCAGGCACGGGCAGACGGGAGGATCGGGAAGCTCAGGGACAGGTGCTGCGGGCCGTCCTCCTGGCGGGCGCCGAGGGGCTGACAGAAGAGCAGCTCGAGGAGCGCTGCGAGGGCCTCGGCGCCGCCGAGATCGAGGCGGCGGTCGAAGCCCTGATCGCCTCCGGCCTCCTCGAACGCGTCGAAGCCCGCCTCTGCCCGAGCGGTCCCGCCACCCGCTTCGACCGCCTCCGCCCGCTCTAAGCGCGAAAAAGGGAGCAGCCGAGCGCCGGCAGGGGGGAGAGAATCCGCGCTCGCTGACCTAGCCACATCATGGTGTGGTCAACTCAGCGAGCGTCAGTCGGTACGCATAGCCCGTGGTCGCTAGCGCGAAGCCAACACGGTGTCGTCACGCGCGCGCAGCTGATGGCCCTGGGACTGACCCGCCGGGGTATCGAACACCGCATTGCCCGGGGACGGCTCCACCCGGTGAGTCGCGGGATCTATTTGGTCGGAAGGCCGGAGCTGACGCCGCAGGGGCGATGGATGGCAGCGGTTCTCGCCTGCGGTGGTCCGGGAATGGCGGCGCTCAGCCACTCGAGCGCTGCGGCGTTGTTCAAGATCGGCGTCGAGCAAGCGGCGGGGATCGAGATCTCACGGCGCTCCCCGGACGAGATTCGCCCGCCGGGGATCCGGGTCCACCGCCGCCCGTCCCTGCAAGGCGGCTGGTATGGGCTCTACGACGGGATCCCGATCACGACGCCGGTGCAGACGCTGATCGACCTCGCCACGCGCCACGACACGCCGCGGATGGAGCGGGCGATGAACGAGGCGGACCGGCTCGGGCTGGTGAGGACCGACGATCTGCGCAAGGCGCTCGACGGGCATCCCGGCGAGCCCGGCGTCGCGCGGCTGCGGCGGATCATCGACATCGCCACCTTCCGCTACACGCGCAGCGAGTTGGAGCGGGCGTTCCTGCCGCTCGTCCGCAGGGCGGGCCTGCCGAAGCCACGGACCTCGGTCTGGGTCGACGACTACGAAGTCGACTTCCACTTCCCGGACCTCGGCCTGGTGATCGAGACCGACGGCTTGACCTACCACCGCACGCCCGCCGAGCAGAAGAAGGACCGGGAACGGGATCAAGCCCACACCGCGGCCGGATTGACCTGTCTGCGCTTCACCCACGGACAGGTCAGGTACGAGCCGGACCACGTGGTGCGGACCCTGAAGGCAACCGCGGCCCATAGGCTCCGCCGATGACCCCCCGCGGCCAGACCCAGACCGCCCTGGTCTCGATCGGGGCCGCGGTGCTGCTCGTCGCGCTGAAGCTCGGTACCGGGATCGCGACCGGCTCGCTGGCGCTGGTCTCGGCCGGGATCGAGTCGAGCGGGGACGTCGTCGCGGCGATCCTCACCCTGCTGGCGGTGCGCCTCGGCGGGCAGCCGCCCGACCGCGAGCACCCCTACGGGCACCGGCGCGCGGAGAACCTCGCGGCGCTCGGCGAGGCGGCGATCCTCACCGGCGGCGGCGTCTTCGTCGTGATCGAGGCGGTCGGCCGGCTCAGCGGCGGCGGCGACCACGGCTTCGACCCGCAGTGGTACGTCTTCGCCGTGATCGCCGTCGCCCTCGCGGTCGACATGAGTCGCACGGCGATCTCCCTGCGCACCGCCGCCAAGTACAAGTCCGCGGCGCTCCGCTCCAACGCCTTCCACTTCGCCGGCGACATGGCGGGCTCGTTCGCGGTGCTGCTCGGCGTCGCCGCCGTCGCGCTCGGCTTCCAGCAGGGCGACGCGATCGCCTCGCTGATCGTCGCCGCGATCATCTTCGCCGCCGCCTCGCGCCTCATCTACGAGAACGCGCGGGTGCTGATGGACACCTCGCCGCTCGAGGCGCAGGCGGAGGCCGAAGCGGCGATCCGCGCCCTCGACGACGTCGAGCTGCGCCAGCTGCGCCTGCGCGAGTCCGGCGGCCACTACTTCGCCGACGCGACGATCGGCGCCGCACCCGACCAGGCGCTGGTCGCCAGCCACCGGGTCGCCGACCGGGTCGAGGCGGCGGTCCGCGGCGCGCTCCCGGACGCCGACGTCGTCGTCCACGTCGAGCCGCTGCGCGAGGGGCTCGACCTGCGCGCCCGCGCCCTCGCGATCGCCCTCGCCGAGCCCGCCGTCCAGGAAGCGCACGACATCGCGATCTACCGCCGCGGCGAGCGCTGCGGCGTCTCCATGCACCTGAAGCTCGACGCCGGGACGCCGCTTGCCGCCGCCCACGAGGTCGCCGAGCGGATCGAGGCGGCGCTGCGGCGCGAGTCCGACGTCGACGACGTGCAGACGCACCTGGAGCCGCTGGAGGAGCCGTTCGCGGTGACGGTCACCGAGGACGGCGCGGCCGCGGAGCGGATCGTCGCCCTGGTCGAGGAGCGCACCGGCGCCCCGCCGCGGCGGCTCAAACTGCTGGCGACCGAGCTCGGGCTGGTCGTCTTCGTCGACGTCGTCGCCAGCCCCGAGGCGACGCTCGAGGCGGCGCACGACATGGCGCGCCGGCTCGAGCAGGAGATCCGCCGCAACCGCCCCGAGGGCTCGGCGCGGATCGTCGACGTCGTCGTCCACACCGAGCCCTAGCCGGGGGCGGGCCCACCCTGGGGGGGCAGCTCAGTCCGGCGGCTCTTCCCCGTTCGGCAGCAGCGCGTACCACGAGGCGCCGAAGCCGTTGAAGTCGTTGCCGTTGGTTTCGCCCGGCTTGCTGTCCTCGACGAACCCGTAGACCGGGTGGCCGGCATAGGTGACCTGGACGGTCCCGTCCTTGCGCTTCGTCGTCCCCAGCAGGGACTGTTCGGCGCCCGCCATCGCCTTCGGTTCGCCGGAGGTCAGGAGCGGCGGCCAGGCGACCGCGCATTCGCCGTAGCAGGACGACGTCGTGCCCTTGTCCTTGTGGAAGTCGTAGAGCGTCATGCCCTTGGAGTCGACGATCACCTTGCCGAGCTTCGGCGTGCTCATGACTTTGACGACGGCGACCTTGCCGGTGGGTTCCGCCGCCGGTGCGGAGGCGGGTTCGGTGCCTTCCGAGGATTCCGCGGCGCCGTAGCGGCCGCCGCCTTCGCTGGTGTTGCTCGCCGCCGCCGCTTCGCCTTCGCCGCCTGAGGTTTCCGAGGTGGTCGAGCCACCGCCGCCGCATCCGGCGATCGCGAGCAGCGCGACCAACGCGAGCGCTCCGACCGCCAAGTAGATCCTTTTCACCGTCGTCTCCTTGTAGCTTGGGTAGGTGCCCGAACTACGGCGAGAGCGCGACGGGGGTTCAACCGGCCGGCGGCGGCTCGCCTTCGCGGTCGCGGCGGCGGTGGTCATCGCCGACCAGGCCACCAAGCAGGTCGCCACCCGCGCGCTGGCGGACGGCCCGGTGCACGTCCTCGGCGGCCTCCACCTGCAGCTCTACCGCAACTTCGCCGGGCCGGGCGGCAACTGGGCGGGCCACACGGTCCTGATCTCGATCTTCACCGTCGTCGCCGCGCTCGCGCTGGCCGTCACGATCGCCCGCATCCGCCTCGACCGCCTCAGCGCGATCGCCCTCGGCCTCTTCCTCGGCGGCGCGCTCGGCAACGGCCTCGACCGCCTCTTCCGCGGCCCCAGCCCGCTGCACGGCGGGGTCGTCGACTGGCTCGCGCCGAGCGCCCACGGCGGCAGCATGAACCTCGCCGACCTGGCCCTGAACGCCGCCGTCGTCCTGCTGCTGGCGGGGGCGCTCTTCGCTAGGCGATCTTCGCGAGCAGATCGCGCAGCGCGCGGCGCTCCTTCGCGCTGAGCGGCGCGGTCAGCTCGCGCGCCCGTTGGAAGGCGGCGGCGCGGCCCTCGGCGAGCTTCGCCTCGCCCGCGTCGGTGAGGACGACGACGTTGCGCCGCCGGTCGCGGGGGTCGCGGCGGCGCTCCAGCCAGCCGCGCTCCTCGAGGTCGTCGATCGTCGCGATCAGCCCGCTCGGGTCGATCCCCATCGCGGCGCCGATCTCGCCCTGGGAGGGACCGTCGGCGAGCGCCACCACGTTCATCAGCCCGAACTGCTTGGGACGCAGGCCGAGCGGGGCGAGCAGGGACGCGAACGCCGACGCCTGGGCGCCGCCGACGCGCGCCAGCAGCGTCGCGATCTGGACCTCCTCGGGCGGGCCTTGGGGCATGCTGAGGAGGTTATCAATCGATGAAGGGTTCAGCGATTCCCGCCCGCAAAAAAAGCGGCGGCGCCAGGTCGCCCCGGCGCCGCCGCGCGCACATCCGCTTCGGCCGTGTTACTGGGCCTGAAGGGTCATCGAGAACGTGCCGAACAGTTCACCGCCGGCGAATTCGCTGCTCGCCGGGGGCGCTTTTTCGTCGCCCGCGTTGAA
This sequence comes from uncultured Actinomycetes bacterium, assembly GCA_937907435.1. GTDB lineage: Bacteria > Actinomycetota > Thermoleophilia > Solirubrobacterales > 70-9 > VAYN01. The sequence continues at coordinate 10,944 of CALCIA010000198.1, read as the reverse complement.
CACCGTGTTGAGCGTCGTCGCGGCCGGAGCCTGCAGTTTCGCTTCGGCTTTCTGGATCGTGATCTGGCGCGTCGTCGGGTTGCTCTGGATCGAGTTGTTCGGGAAGACCAGTTCGACGATCGAGGACCGGCCGGTCTGGCCCGGCGTCGGCAGGATTTCGAGTTCGACCGTCGCCGTCTTCTGCTGCAGTTCGACCACCACGTTGGTGATCTTCATCTGCGGCGAGGAGGTTTTCCCTTTCTTCAGGATTTCCACGCCGCCGACCGTGGTGACCTGGCCGGTGCTGCCGTTCGGCGCCACGATCCCGCCCGTGATCGGGAAGGTGAAGTTGGCCGCTTTCGGCTGTTTGGCCGGGGCGATCGGGTTGATGCCCGACGGCTGCACGCCCTTTTCGCCCAGCTTTTTGATCACGTTGGCGGCGGTTTCAAGCGTCGCTTCGTTCTGGCCGAGGAGGGTCACGGTCGACGGCACGGTGACGTTGAACTCGTTGCTCATCACCCGCGAGTTGATCCGCTTGGAGCCCTTCAGGCCGAGCTTGTTGGAGATCCGGTTGGCCGCCTTCTGGGTCAGCACCAGCTGGCCCGCCTTGACCCGCGCGCCGAAGCCTTCGCGGCCGGTGGTCGGGTTGGCGAAGGTGCCGAGCTGCATGTGGGCACCGGCGATGTTGGCGCGGAGGAAGCCGTGCACGGTGTTGACTTCGACGTCGGAGATCGGCACCGTGCGGGCGCCCATCACGAGCTGGAAGCCGCCCGGGCTGGTGATGTGACCCTGGGCGTTGGTCGGGTCGAACATCCCTTCGGTGACCGGCAGGCTGATCTTGTTGCCGCTCACCTGGCCGGTGCTGACGCCGGCGAGGCCGACGCCGAGGTTGGTCAGCTTCTTCAGGAAGCCCTTCTTCAGGTGGAGGTCGGTGGTGCCGCCGGTGATCGGGTCGCGCGCCGCGTTGGCGGCGGGGACGAAGGCGAGGAGCGCGGCGATCACGGCCGCTGCCCCGACGATCATCCGGAGGGCGACGGTCCGGTTGCTGACGTGGGTCATGTCGTCCTTCCGTAGTTGCATGGGACTGTGATCCTTCAACACGCCGATTGCCCGATGTTCCGGTGAACTAGCCCATTGGTCGGGTGCTTGCAGGGGGTTCTTGGCTCTTCAGGCGGCTTCGAGGAGCGCCTGGCGGAGCGTCGCCTCGCTCTGCGGGCCGCGGAAGGTGGCGACGATGCGCCCGCGCGGGTCGAGCACGAAGGAGGTCGGCAGCCCGACCAGGCCGTACTTTTCGCCCGCCGCGCCGGAGGTGTCGGCGAGCACCGGGAAGCTCCAGCCGTGCTTGCGGACGAAGGCGCGCGCGGGGCCGCCCGCGTCGTCCCAGTCGACCGCCACCACCGTCGCCCGGCCCGCCAGCGCGGTGGAGAGCTTGCGCAGCGTCGGCGCCTCTTCCGCGCACGGCGCGCACCAGCTGGCGAAGAAGTCGACCAGGGCGGGCTTGCCGCGCAGCGCCGCGAGGTCGACGGCGGGCGGGCGGAGCGCCTTCGCCGGGAGCGGCGGGGCGGCGCGCCCGGCCTCGGTCGAGCCGCCGCCGCTGGCGAGCTCGGCGACGACGATCGCGGCGACGACGGCGCCCGCGACGAGGACCCAGCGGGCGCGCGGCGCGGCCCGCCAGGCGCGCCTCACAGCCGCGCCAGCGTGCGGGTGCCTTCGGCGAGCTTGGCGGGCTTGAAGCTCGGCGGGTAGAGCGCCCGGATCTGCCCCTGCGGGTCGATCGCGAAGATTTCGGCGTTGTGCTCGATTTCCTCGGGGTCGTTGGCGTTGTGCTCGGGCTTCACGCCCCACGCCTTCCAGGTCTTCTCCAGTTCGGCCCGGGAGCCGAGCAGCCAGTCGATCTCGCCGACCGTGCGGTGGCGCTTGTTGAAGGCGGCGGCGCTTGCCGGGGTGTCGTGGGACGGGTCGACCGAGACGGCGAGGACGAGCGGCCGTTCGGCCTGCTTCAGGTGGGCGTAGGCGGTGTGGAGCTTGCCCGCGACGATCGGGCAGAGGTCGTGGCAGTGGGTGTAGAGGAAGGTGACCAGCACCGAGTGCCCCTTCAGCTTCGCCAGGTTGACCTTCTTGCCGTACTGGTCGGTGAGTTCGATCGGCGGCGCGTTCCTGGCCGGGACCGCGTCGGCACCGGCGACGCTCGGCAGCGCCACCGCGGTGTCGGTCGAGCCGCCGCCGCAGGCGGAGACCGAGAGGCCGAGCGCCAGCACGCCGGCGGCGATCACGGCGAGGGGGAGAAGGCGACGGGTACTGCGCACGGCTCCTGAACCTATGGGGCCGACCTAAGGCTGACCTCAATTTCGGCCCCCAGCTGTTCCTTATGGTCCTGTCAGGACCATAAGGAACAGCTGGGGGGTCAGGCCAGGGCGGCCAGGCGCTCAGCCAGTTCGCGCGGGCGGGAGAGGAACGGGAGGTGGCCGCCCTCCATCTCCTCGATCTCGAGGCCGAGGCGCTCGCGGGCGACGCGGCGCTGGAACTCGAGCGGGAAGAGGCGGTCCTCGCGCGGGGCCAGCACCGTCGTCGGCACGTCCGGCCAGGCCTCGAGCGGCAGTGGCTCCTCGAACAGGCCGTCGCTGGGGACGCCCTCGTAGACGGTGCTCGCGGTCAGGGTCGCCTCGTCGACGTCGTGGTAGAAGACCTCAGCCATCGCCGCTTCGTCCCATTCGGAGGGCGGGCCGATCCGCGCGGTCAGCGGGGCGATCGCCTCGAGGTGGCCGGTGCCCTTCCACCAGTCGCCGGCCGACTCGCCCGGTGCCGGGATCATCGGCGCCAGCAGGATCAGCCGGCGCGGGCGCAGGCGCGCGGCGGCGATCGTCGCGGAGTAGGCGCCGAGCGACTGGCCGACGATGACCAGCGGCGCCGGCGGCGGGTCGCCGAGCGCGGCCACGATCGCGTCGGCGTGGTCGCTCGGGGTCGCGTCGGCGTGGTCGAGCGGCAGCGGCGGGGCGATCCCCGCGTGGCCGAGCTCGCGCAGTGCCGCGATCGTCGCCCCGTAGACGCGCGGGTCGGTCCCCGCGCCGGGGACAAGGACGAACGTCGTCGCGCCGTCGGTGGATACGTTTGCGGTCACCCCGCTCACCTACCCGAGGAAGATATGGAGCACGCGCGACGCGACCGGATCGAGCCCTACGTCACCCGCGACGGGTCGACGATCCGCGAGTGGGCGGGGCCGGGGTACGCGGCGGAGGCGACGAACCTGAGTCTCGCGGAGGCGACGGTCGCGCCGGGCGGCGTCACGGTCGAACACCTCCACCGGCGCTCGGAAGAGCTCTACCTCGTGACGGCCGGCTGTGGGTCGGCGGGGAGGAGCGCGCGGTGGCCGCCGGCGACTGCGTGGCGATCGCGCCGGGGACGCCGCACCGCCTGCGCAACGACGGCGAGGTCGACCTGGTCGTCGTCTGCGCCTGCTCGCCGCCGTACTCGCACGAGGACACCGTGTTGCTGGAGGGGGACGGCGAGTGAAGGCGGCGCGCGGGGGACGCGAGTAGTGGCGATCTCATTGCGCGAGGCGCGCCGCGGCGACGAGCTTGCCGTCGCGGAGGTCCACGTCCGCGCCTGGCAGGAGGCCTACCGCGGCCTGATCCCGGCCGAGTTCCTCGACGCCCTCGACCCCCGCGAGCGCGCCGCCCGCTACACCTTCGAGTCGCCCGACCCGGCGGCGCCGACGACGGTCCTCGCGGTCGAGGCGGGGGAGGACGGCGCGGAGGCGATTCAGGGCTTCGTCACCTTCGGCCCGTCCCGCGACGAGGATGCCCAGGGCTTCGGCGAGGTCTACGCCCTCTACGTCGACCCCGACCGCTACCAGGGCGGCGTCGGCCGCCTCCTGATGGCCGAGTCCCGCCGCCGCCTCCACGAGGCGGGCTTCACCGCCGCCATCCTCTGGGTCCTCCAGGGCAACACCCGCGCCGCGAACTTCTACGAACGCGAAGGCTGGTCCCCCGACCGCGCCACGAGAGTGGAGCAGCCCTACGGCATCCGCTCCACCGTCGACCGCTTCCGCCGCGAGCTCCCGTGAGGAGGGGTCAGACCCGATCGCGGCGGAAGCAGTCGGCGCTGTGGTCGTTGACGATCCCCACCGCCTGCATCCAGGCATAGACGATCGTCGGCCCGACGAACTTGAAGCCGCGTCGCTTGAGCTCCTTGGAGACCGCTTCGGAGAGCGGCGTCTTCGCCAGCACTTCGACCCCGTCGCCGCGCAGCGGCTCGCCGTCGACGAAGGACCAGCAGAAGTCGGCGAAGTCCTCGCCCGCCGCGGCCATCTCCAGGTAGGCGCGGGCGTTGCCGATCGTCGCCTCGATCTTCTGCCGCGAGCGGATGATCCCGGCGTCGCCGAGGAGGCGCTCGACATCGGCCTCGCCGAACTTGGCGACCTTCTCCGGTTCGAAGTTCTTGAAGCCCTTGCGGAAGGCATCGCGCTTGCGCAGCACCGTGATCCAGGCGAGCCCGGCCTGGAAGCCGTCCAGCTGGAGCTTCTCCCAGAGCGCCCGCGGGTCGCGCTCGGGCACGCCCCACTCCTCGTCGTGGTAGGCCCGCATGAGCGGGTCGTTCCCCGCCCAGGCGCAGCGCGTCAACTGCGCCACGCTTGCCACTGTTCGGCGCGGATCGCGAAGCGGGCGTGGTCGCGCCAGTGCCCGCCGATCTTCAGATAACGCTCGGAGAAGCCCTCGCGGATGAAGCCGCAGCGCTCGACCAGCGCGATCGAGGTGGCGTTGCCGGGTTGGATGTTCGCTTCCAGGCGGTGCAGGGAGAGGTCGGTGAAGGCGCGCTCGAGCACCAGCCGCAGCGCCGCCGTCATATACCCGGCGCCGCTCCACTCGGCGACCCCGCCGTAGCCGAGGAAGGCGCTCTGCAGCGGCCCGCGGATGATCTGGCTGACGTTGAAATAGCCGACGATCGCCCCGTCCTCGGGGCGGACGGCGAGGCTGGCGTCGAAGTCGGTGCGCCCCGCCCGGGTGAGCCAGGCGTCGTACTCGGGGACGGTGACCGGCGGCGTCAGCCACGGGCGGTGGAGCTCGGCGCTCGCCTTCATCGCGGCGATGAAGGCGTCGCGGTCCGCGGGCTCCGGCGGGCGGATCGCGACCGCGGGGACCGAGCGGATCGTGGAGACGTCGACCTGGCTCACTCCGCCCATCCTAGGCTGCCGATCTCACGTTTCTGCCGCGGCGCGCGTTTGACTATGAAAGCGAGCGCGGGAGGATGAAGCCATGAACGACGCGGAAGTCACCTGGGACATCTACGAGAGCCCGATCGGGCCGCTGATGCTGGTCGCCGGCGAGGCGGGCCTGCGCGGCCTCTGGTTCCCCGGCAAGACCCCGGCGCCGCCGGAGTCGGCGCGTGCGCCGCTGCCCGCGGTGGTCGAGCAGCTCGAGGCCTACTTCCGCGGCGAGCTGCGCGCCTTCGAGGTCGAGCTCGACATGCGCGGGACGCCCTTCGACCGCGCCGTCTCGCGCTGCCTGCTCGACATCCCCTACGGCGAGACCTGGAGCTACGGCGAGCTTGCCGCCCGCGTCGACCCGGACGTCTTCCGCACCGACGTCGAACCGTGGCAGCGCGCCCGCGCGGTCGGCGCCGCGAACGGCCGCAACCCGGTGTCGATCATCGTCCCCTGCCACCGGGTGATCGGCGCCGACGGCTCGCTCACCGGGTACGGCGGCGGCCTGCACCGCAAGCAGGCGCTGCTGGAGCTGGAGGGCTCCGGCCGTCCCGACCCGGCCTGGAAGACGCGGCAGACCTCGCTGCTCTAGCCGCGGCGGATGGCGAAACCGATCGCCTCGCGGAGCTTCATCGGGGTGCCGAAGCGCAGCACGCTGCGGTCGTAGATCCGGGCCGCGACGACGACCACGACGACGATCGCGGCCAGCATCAGGAGCAGCGAGACGATCAGCTCGCCCGCCGGCAGCGCGCCCTGGGCCGCGCGGCCGGGGACCACCATCGGCGCCATCGGCGGCAGGAAGGTGCCGATCGTCGCCAGGCCGCCGTTCGGATCGCCGAGCGCCGCGTTGGTCGCGATGTAGGAGGCGATGAGGACGATCAGGATCGGCCCGGTCGTCGACTGCGTGTCCTCCTGGCGGGAGACCAGCGAGGCCGCGGCGGCGAAGAGGCCGCCGTAGAAGACGTAACCGAGGACGAAGTAGACAAGGACGAGGACGACCGTCTCGAAGGTGGAGGAGGGGAGGGAGATCGACCCGCCGGGCACCGCGATGAGGAGGCCGATCGCGGCCACGGCGGCGATCTGGATCAGTCCCAGGATGCCGACGCCGACCAGCTTGCCGGCGAGGAGCTGGACCGGGCGGATCGCGCTGAGGATCACCTCGACCACGCGCGAGCTCTTCTCGGTGACGACGCTGGAGGCGATCGCGTAGCCGAAGCTGATCAGCGCGACGTAGAGGAGCAGGGCGCCGATGTAGGCGAGGCCGGTGCCGCCTTCGCCTTCGCCGGTGGAGATCTCGACGGTGGGGAGGGGCGGCGGTTCGAGCGCCGCGCGGGCGGCGGCGGGGGAGAGGCCGGCGGCGCGCAGCCGCGCTTCGCCGCGCACGGTGCGGGCGGCGTTCTGGATCAGCGCGACGAGGGCGGCATCGGGGTCCTTGCCGACCGTCAGCCCGCGCGGGCCGAGCGCCGCGTCGGCGTCTTCGTTCTTGACCTTTTCGCGGGCGACGGCGGCGCTGGTCGCGTCTTCGACCTCCAGCTTGATGCCGTAGCCCTTGGCCTCGGTGCGGGCCTTGGCGGCGATCGCGGCGGCGCGCGGCCCGGCCGTCGCCAGGTGGCGGGTGTGGATGCCGGAGCCGCCCGAGGTGACGATCGAGACGATCGCGATCCCGGCGACGACCAGCATCTGGATCGCGAGCGCCGCCCGCCAGGCCCGCGAGCGCAGGCCCTCGGCGAGCTCGCGCCGGGCGACCAGCTCGATCGTCTCGCGCTGGTTCACGCGCGGTGCTCCTCGGTTGCGCCTGCGCCCGACCCGCGCGTCGCCTCGCGGAAGACCTCGCCCAGCGGCCGGCCGCCGCCGACCTCCGCCAGCGACCCGGACGCCGCGATCCGCCCGCCGGCGATGATCGCCACCGAGTCGCAGAGGCGCTCGACCAGCTCCAGCTGGTGGGAGGAGAAGACGACCGGGACCCGGCGCTCGGAGATCTCGGTGAGGAGGGCGCCGCTGAGCGCGTCGACGCCGTCGGGGTCGAGGCCGGAGAAGGGCTCGTCGAGGACCAACAGGTCGGGTTCGTGGACCAGCGCGACGCCGAGCTGGACCCGCTGCTGGTTGCCGAGCGAGAGCGCCTCGACCGCGTCGTCGGCCCGCGCCGCGATCCCGAGCCGCTCCATCCAGCGGTCCGCCGCCGCGCCCGCGTCGGCCTCGCTCGCGCCGTGCAGCCGCGCCATGTAGAGGAGCTGGTCGCGCACCCGCATCTTCGGATAGAGGCCGCGCTCCTCGGGCATGTAGCCGATGCGCCGCCGCGCCTCGGCGTCGATCGGCGCGCCGCGCCAGAGCACCCGGCCGGAGTCGGCGGCGAGGACGCCGAGGACGATCCGCATCAGCGTCGTCTTGCCCGCCCCGTTGGGGCCGACGAAGCCGAACATCTGGCCCGCGCCGACGTCGAAGGAGACGCCGTCCAGCGCCACCGTCTCGCCGTAGCTCTTGCGCAGCTCCTCGAGGCGGAGCACCGTTTCGCCCATCTCCCGCCATCTTCCCTCCGCAACCAGCGGGAAACTCTTTTCGCCCTGACGCCGGTTCAGCCGTTACACTGCTCCGCGATCAAGGACCGGTAAGCCGAATCCAGGGGCCGAAAAACCTTGGAACGGGGGAACCGAGTTTTGGGGCGAATCCACCTCACGGTGGGAGCGCAGGCTCCTTCAGCGCCAGCCCGACAGCTAACCCCGCAGGCCGACAAAGGAGATCGGTTTTGCTGGGTTCCCACGGGGTGGGTTGGAAAGCACGGGTGGCGTTGGCGATCGGAGTGATCGTCGCGGTCGCCTTTCCGGCAGGCGCGTCCGCCGCGGGCGGGGGCCTGAGCCCGGTCAACCTGGCCGCCACGACCGGCGCGCCGGCCACCGAATCGACCCCGACCCCGGGCTCGACCGAATGCACCACCAACCCCGAAGGCGTGCGCAGCTGCCTGCCCGTCACCCCGGGGACGCTGGTCGAAGGCGTCGTCGCGCCGCCGGAAAACGCCCCGGCCGCGGTCAAGGCCGCGATCGCGGCGGCGAACAAGATCCACACGCTGCCCTACATCTGGGGCGGCGGCCACGCTCGCTGGTGGAGCCCCGGCTACGACTGCTCCGGCGCCGTCAGCTATGCCCTCCACGGCGCCGGCCTGATCACGACCCCGATGGACTCCGGCGAAATGATGAGCTGGGGCGTCGCCGGCAAGGGCCGCTGGATCACGATCTACGCCAACGCCGGCCACGCCTTCGCCGTGATCGACGGCGTCCGCTGGGACACCGCGGGCGACTCCAACGGCACCGGCCCCCGCTGGCACCCGGAAATGGTGTCGACCGCGGGCTACGTCGCGCGGCACCCGGCCGGCTACTAGGACAGGCGAGTTCGCACTTCTCCGCGCTATCCGCGGATTACTGCGAACTCGACCCGGCGGGCAGCTGCCTTAGGCGCCGGGTCAGACTCGGCGGTCGGTCTCGGGGTCCGGCTCGCCGGCGAAGAAGCGGTCGAGGGCGGACCTGAAGAGCTGCTCCTCGGGGGCGGCAAGGTGGAACAAGGTCATCGAGCTGCGGACCTTGATCGCGTCGATGCCGCCGAGGATCGCCTCGGCGGAGGCGCCTGGCTCCGCCGCGAGGAGCGCCTCGGTCGACTCGCGCAGGCGCGGGCCGAGCAGGGGGTGGTCGAGGTAGGCGCGGGCCTCGTCGAGCGAGCGGATCGCGTAGGCCTGGGACATCGGGCTCGCGCCGAGGCCGGCGATCTGGGGGAAGACGAACCAGATCCAGTGGCTCTGCTTGCGGGCCGCCCGCAGCTCCGCGAGCGCCCGGGCGTAGATCGCCGCGTCTTCCTGCGCGTCGACGAACCGTTGCAGGTGGAAGGGATCGTCGCCCACGGGGCCAGCCTAGTAATCGCTACCCCGCACCGGGGGGCTGCCGCTCAAGGGGCACCGCGGGGTTGTCGATTTCAAGGAACATGACCTCTCGTCCTCACGGGTCGCTTTCGGCCGCCCGCATCTTCCTCGTCCTGTCCGTCCTCGTCGCCGCCTTGATGGCGATCCCCGCCGCCGCCTCGGCGGGCACGATCGTCGCCGACAACGGCTTCCGCCCGGACCCCGACGGCTTCTCCTTCCCCAACTACGGCAACGAAGGTCAGAAGGGCCTCGACGCGGCCGAGTTCGAGCGCCTCTACGGCCCCGGCGTCTGCATCTCCGGCAAGGGCCGCTGCGTGCTGACCCCGCTCGCCCGGGCGGTGATGAAGTCCTACAACGAAGGGTCCGCCGACGGCCACTGCTTCGGCTTCGCCACCCTGGCCGAGCTGATCTACAAGGGCTACCTGCCGCGCTTCGGCTACTCAGGCGTGAGCGCCTTCGGGGCGGGGGCGACGAATCCGTTCCAGCTCGGGATCGAAGGCAACGACGTGCTGCAGCGCTCGATCACCCGCGCCTTCGACTTCCAGAACCTGGAGTCGATCAACGAGAACACGATCGTCGCGACGCCGACCCAGATCCTCAACTTCCTCCTGCACGGCGGGCTCGACCCGAAGAGCAAGGAGATCTGGACCTTCGAGATCTTCCAGTACGGCTTCCAGGCCGGCCACGCGATCACCCCGTACGCGGTCGAAAAGGTCGGCCCCGGCGAATACGAAGTCCTCGCCTACGACAACAACTGGCCCGCCAACGACGAACGCCGCCTGCGGATCAACACCAACACCGACACCTGGAGCTACTACGCGATGGTCTCGCCGGGCTACCCGCAGGCGATGTACGAAGGCAACGCGAAGTCGGAGACCCTGCGCCTCGCGCCGGTCACCCCGGGCCTCGGCGTCCAGCCCTGCCCGTTCTGCGTCGGCCGCCGGGGCGGCGGCTCGAAGTACAACCAGGTCCGTCTCGACGGCACCTCAAACGAACACGCCCTGCTCGTGATCGAAGACCCGAAGGGCCGCAAGACCGGCTTCGTCGGCGGCAAGTTCGTCAACCAGATCCCCGGCGCCCGGGTGCTGCCGCGCAGCTCCACCGGCGTCCAGCTGAAGGGCGGCACGCTGTGGAAGGACTCGCCGACGCCGGTCGTCGAGGTCCCCAAGAACGTCGAATTCGACGTCCGCATCGACGGCCGCCACCTCGGCGTGCGCGACCGCGAGACGCTCAGCCTGGTCGGCCCGACCTACGACGCGACGGTGGAAAACCTGATCATGGCGCCGCACCAGGAAGCGCGGGTGGGGCTCTCCCCCAAGGGCAACGCGATCACCTACCTGCCGAGCGCCAAGACGGTGTCGCCGGCGATCACCCTCGGCGCCGAATCGAAGAACGCCGCCTACAGCGTGACGGTCGCCGCGCTCGACGCCCCGAAGGGCTCGAGCCTCACCTTCGTCAAGGAGCCGAAACAACAGCTGATGTGGTTCGGCGACACGACCAAGCAGAAGCGCACCTACCAGGTGACGATCAAGCGCTTCACCTCGAAGGCAAGCCGCACCTTCGCCCGCCAGGTGACGATCAGCGGCAACCAACAGGCGTTCCTCTACTACGGCCCGCTGGGCAAGCGCAACGGCCACGCGAAGATCGTCGTCTACACCCCGGGCCACCGCGATCACCCGGTGAAGGAGATGCCGATCGAATTGGTCGGGTAGGGGCGTCGGCGGGGGCTAGGGACGGGGGGCGCAAGCTGGCGCTCGGGAGGGTTCAGGCCCCGCAAGCTGTCGCCCGATTAGGGACCCGCCCCTCTCGCCACGGCCCGGGCAGGCTGTGGCCGTGGCGAGAGGGGCGGGTATGAAACAAG
>CALCIA010000197.1 GCA_937907435.1 uncultured Actinomycetes bacterium | reverse complement strand
GGTCCCCTACCCGGGCGACAGCTTGCGGGGCCTGGACCCTCCCCGGGCGACAGCTTGCGAGCCCCCATCCCTCCCCGAGACCCGCAACCCCGGATCAGCGACCTAGACCGGCGTGCCGGGCCCGGGCGACGGCGGGTCGGGCGGGGGGACCGGCTCGTTCCACTCGTCCGCGTCGCCTTGGTCGCTCGGGTGGCCGGGGGCGGATTCGTTCTTCAGTTCGAGCAGGCGGTAGTAGAGGACGGCGGCGACTAGGCCGCCGATCGGGGCGGTCAGGGTGGAGGCGAGGGCGCCGAAGACGATGCGGAGGATCGGGCCGCCGGCGATCGCCTCGGCGATGCCGGTGAGGATGAAGCTGGCGATCGCGGTGATGAGGGTGGCGACGATGACGGTGCCGAAGACGGGCCAGCCGAAGCCGCGGACGAGTTCGCGCGAGCGGCCGAAGGCGGCCATGACATCGCGTTTCTCGATCACGATCGCGGGGGCGATGACGGCCCAGATCGTGAGCAGGATGCAGCCGGGGACGATCAGCAGGAAGAAGCCGATGCCGACGCCGATGCCGTAGAGGAGGCTGGCGCCGATCAGCGGGCCGAGGACCGGGCCGACCGAGCGGAAGAGCTCGCCGACCGAGGAGTCGCGGCGCCCGTCCTGGACGTCGTGGACGAGGCTGACCACCATCCCCTGGTAGAGGATCGCGACCGCGAAGCTGACCACGGCGACGATCAGCAGCAGGCCGACGTTGCCCTGGCCGACGATGCCGGCGAGGATCGAGACGACGAGGAAGAGCCAGAAGGCGGCCGGGATCAGCACCCCGAAGTGCGCTTTGTAGAGGTCGAAGACGCGGTTGAGGACGTCGCCGACACCGAGCGTGTTTCCACGATCCATGGCGCAGCATTCGACTTTGGGCCTACGATCCCTGCGTGGCCGAGATCGAGCGCAAGTTCCTGGTCGAGGAGATGCCGCGGGCGGAGAGCGCCGAGGCGACGATCGAGCAGGGCTACCTCGCGCTCGGTGGTGGGACCGAGGTGCGGCTGCGGCGGATCGACGGCGAGCTGCTGCTGACCGCGAAGAGCGGCCACGGCGAAGTCCGCGAGGAGGTCGAGGTGCCGATCGCGCCGGGCGCCTTCGAGGCGCTCTGGCCGCTGACCGCGGGGCAGCGGGTGCGCAAGGTGCGCCACTACGTGCCGCTCGGCGGCGGGCTGCGGGCGGAGATCGACATCTACGGCGGCGCCCTCGACGGCCTGCGGACCGCCGAGGTCGAGTTCGGCTCGCGCGAGCAGGCCGAGCGCTTCTCGTCGCCGCCCTGGCTCGGCGCCGAGGTGACCGGGGACGAGCGCTACGCCAACCAGAGGCTGGCGACGGCGGGGCTCCCCGCAGGGGCCGGGAAGCCCGACGACTCGGCGAGGAAGACCACGACGGAGGGCGGCGCCCAGGGAGGGGCCGATGGCCGCCGCACGGCGGGCGGTGCCAAGCGAAGGGCCGATGGCCCGCGCACGTCTGGCGCCGACGCACGGACCGTCCCCGACCGCGCCTACCGCCTGCTCGCCGACGAGGACGCCGCGTCCGGGGTGCGCCGGGTGGTCGCGGGGCGCCTCGACAAGGCCGCCGAGCGGCTGCGCGGGGCGGGCGAGGACGATGGCGACGCGCTTGCGGAAGCGATCCACGGCGCCCGCAAAGACCTGAAGAAAGCCCGCGCCGCCCTGCGCCTGGCCCGCGAGGGGCTCGGCGGGAAGACCTTCAGGCGGGAGAACCGGGCGCTGCGCGACGCCGGCCGCATGCTCTCGGCGAGCCGCGACGCCGAGGTGAAGCTGGCGACGCTCGACGCACTGGTCGACGGCGACGGCGACGTGCCGCCCGCGGCGACGGCGCTCTGGCGCGAAGCGCTGGCGGCCGACCGCGACCGCATCGTCGCCGCGGAGAGCGGTGACGGCGAGGACGCGATCGCCGCGCTCGAGGCGGTGGCCGCGCGCGCCCCGGGATGGAAGATCCGGGACGGCGGCTGGAAGCTCCTCGCCCCCGGTCTCGACACCGCCTACCGCGAGGGCCGCGAGGCGTTCGCGGCGCTCGGCGACGCGCCCGGCTTCGAGGCCGTGCACGAGCTGCGCAAACGCGGCAAGGACCTCTGGTACCAGCTGCGCCTGCTGCGCGACACCTGGCGGCCGGTGCTCGAGCGGACGGCGGAGGAGGTCCACGACTTCACCGACCGGCTCGGCGACCACCACGACCTTGCCGTCCTCCTGGTCGACCTGGTCGGGCGCACCGAGGTCGATGCAGTGCATCGCGAAACTCTGCGGAAGCTGATCGAGGCCCGCCAGGCGAGCCTCCTCGCCGAAGCGCGCGCCGCCGGCGAGCGCATCTACGCCGAGAAGCCGAAGGCGTTCACCCGCCGCATGCGCGCCTACTGGCGTGCCTGGCGTTGACGGGCCGAAAACCGGACATATAGGCCGGTTTTCGGCCCGTCAACATCGTCCCTGCGGCAGGTCAGCCTTTGAGCTTGAAGGCGACTTTGTAGACCGAGTGGCCTGAGATCAGGTCGCCTTTGACTTCGCCCTGGCCGCCGGTACCTTCGAAGCGCCCGACCGGCGGGCTGTCCGGCCCTTCGTTGTGGACCTGGGCGACCCGCTGGTCCCCCTGCCAGGCGAGGTCGGTCAGCGTGAAGGTGCGGTTGGTGCCGCCGGTCTCCAGTTCCACCGTCGCCACCGCCGGGTTGCCTTCGACGGTCATGCTGCCGGAGCTGACCACCGCCCCCCTCACGCCCAGCCCCTGGGCGACGCCGATCACCGCGCCGAGGGTCCCGGCTTTGGCGGTCGGGTCTTCGGCGCCGTTGGTGAGTTCGTATTCGCCTTCGTATTCGGAGGCTTCGCCGCCCCACCCCGGGTTGTTCGGCTGGGCTTCGTGGATCTGCCGGGCAGCGGGCGGGCTCGCCGTGTAGCGCTCATCCTCGCCGAGGACCTTGAATTCCACCGGCCAGGGGCCGCCGCCGCGCAGGCGCAGCTGCCCTTTGACCTTGTCGCCTTCGGGCGTGAACAGCTGCAGTTCGCCGTCCGGCGTCACCTGCCCGTACTGGGCCGAGGCGCCGACCTTCAGCGCGGTGAAGCCGAGGCCCTTGCCGTTCGGCAGCTCCTTCGGCGGATAGAAGGTGAAGAGGGCCGTTTCGATTTCCCCGGTCGGGCTGTAGGTGTAGAACTGCGAGATCCCGACCAGGAACTGCGGCGAGGAGCCCTCCTCGAATTCGAACTTCATCTCGCCGCTGCGGATGCCGGCGCCGCTGCCGACCGCGGTCAGCACGTAACGGTTTTCGAAGGGCGCCTGCGTCTGGGACGGGACGACGACCTTCGGCTGCGGGTAGCCGGTGGTCGCGCCGGTGGTCGCCCAGGCGACCCCGACGCTCGCCAACAGCGCCAGCGCGCCGCCGAGGACGAGGATCAGCTTCAGGCGCCTCATGATTCGCTCACCGGGACTTCCGCGCAGGTCTTCAGCTTCGCTTCTTCGGCGAGTTCGCCGAGGTGGATTTCGACCAGGCCCGACGAGAGTTCGCGCACCGCGTCGAAGTTTTCGCTGCGGGCCGCGTTGGTCATCGCCGTCAGCACCGGGATCGCCTTCGCCAGGCCTGCGGTGTAGGCGGTTTCAGCCGCGCCGGAGCCGTCGAGGGCGGCAACTTCCTGGTGCAGCTTCACGATCACCGCTTCGGTCTTTTCCAGGTACCTGGTGACCTGTTCCTGCTGCGGGGTGCCGAGCGCCGCGATCTGCTTGTTGGCGCTACCGCAGGCCGCTTCGGCGCCGGAGACGAAGTCGCCGCCGCCCGCGGAGCTCGAGCCCCCACCGCAGCCGGCGACCACCAGGGCGCCGACCGCGGCGAGGACCAGCAGGGAGGCGAGAGATCTGAACTTCGACTTCATCGCACTCCCGGATGTCGGCTATTTGCCGCCGACGATGTCTTCGACCACGTAGGCCGCGACGTTCTTGATTTCTTCTTCGCTCAGGGTGCCTTTGAACGGGGGCATGCCGCCGCCGCCGTCGGTCACCTGTTTTTCGGCACCGGCCTGTTCTTTGGCCAGGGGCATGGTCCTCAGGTCAGGACCGCCGTTGCCGCCGTGGCCGGTGGCGCCGTGGCAGACCGAGCAGTTTTCGGCGAACACTTCTTTGCCGGCTTCGGCGTTCGGGGCGCCGGCAGCTTCGGCCGATTCGCCGCCTTCCGGTTCCGCTTCTTCGGCTTCGCCGGCTTCTTTTTCCTCACCGGCATGTTCGGTGCCTGCGGCGGCCTCTTCCACGCCTTTCAGCTCTTCCATCGTCCCGTTGAGCGAGAAGACCCAGAAGTTTTCGCCGTGCGGCGTGGCCGCCAGCGAGTTGCCGCCCGCGTAGATGGCGATTTTCTCTTCGCCGTCGACTTCGAACGGGGTCACCGTCGTGTTGGCGCCGGCGCCGGTCTGGAAGTGCCAGAGTTCTTCGCCGTTTTCGACGTTGAATGCCTGCAGTTCACCGTTGTTCTGACCGACGAAGACGAGGCCTCCGGCGGTGGTCACGGCGCCCGAGTAGGGCGATTCGGGGAATTTGTTCTGCCAGGCGATCTTCCCGGTCGACATGTCGTAGGCGGTCAGGTAGCCGGGCGCGGAGAAACCGGTCGTGGGACCGAATTCACCGCCGGTGAACGTTTCGCCTTCGTTGTATTTCGTCTTGCCGGTTTCGGCGATGACCCCGAGCGCGCCTTCGGTCGAGGTGACGAAGTACATGTTGTGTTCCGGGTCATAGGAGGACGGCGGCCAGTTGGTCCCGCCGACCGCCGAGTTCGGGGTCAGGTTCATGACCGACGGATCGGTCGACATCGGCTCGAAGATCTTGGTGCCGACGACCTTCTGTTTCGATTTTTCCCCGGCCATCGCTTCTTCGACCTTTTCGACCGATTCCTGGCTGGTCACGATCGGGCTGAACGGTTCCATCGTCGGCTCCGGCTGGGTCGGCGAGGTTTTGTTCGACGGATCCTGCGGGACCTTCACCTCGGGGATCGGGTAGATCGGTTTGCCGGTGTTGCGGTCGAGCAGGTAGACCCAGCCGGTCTTGCACGGCTCGCCGATCGCTTCCACCTGTTCGCCGTTCATTTCGCCGTCCATCAGGACGGTCGGGCTCGGGCAGTCGTAGTCCCAGAGGTCGTGGTGGACCATCTGGTAGCCCCATTTGATCTTGCCCGTGTCGACGTCCATCGCGACCATCGAGGCGGACCATTTGTTGTCGCCCGCGCGCTGCGAGCCGTTCCAGTCGGGCGCCGCGTTGGAGGTCGCGAAGAAGAGGGTTTCGGTCTTCGGGTCGACGGTCGGCGTGTTCCAGATGCCGGCGCCGCCGTGCTTCCAGGAGTCGTTGTTCGCGGGCCAGCTGCCCTTGAAGTCTTTTTCGCCCGGCGCCGGGATCGTGTACGAGCGCCACTTGATCTTGCCGGTTTCGGCGTCGATCGCGGTCAGGCGGCCGCGGATGCCGTACTCGCCGCCGGAGCCGCCGACGAAGACGGTGCCGTTGTAGTAGAGCGGCGCCGAGGTGATCGAGTAGCCGGATTTCGGTTTGACCACCGGGGTCGACCACTTGACGCTGCCGGTTTCCTGGTCGAGCGCCACCTGTTCGCCGTTCAGCTGCGAGACGAAGACCATGCCGTCGCCGATCGCGACGCCGCGGTTGTCCCAGCCGCAGCAGATGACTTCGCCGAGCGGGTCGGGCGGCAGGTGCGGTTCGTAGGTCCAGAGGATTTCGCCGGTCGAGGCGTCGATCGCGTAGACGTTGTCGCCGCCGTCCGGGATGTAGATCGTGCCTTCGTACTCGAGCGCCTGGCCCTCGGCGGAGTACTTCGGAGCGGTCGCTTCTTTGCCGATCTTGACGACGTAGTCGCCTTTGAGTTCGGCGACGTTTTCGGTGTTGATTTCGTCGAGGGTGGAGAAGCGGTCGTTGCTGACGCCGCCGCCGTTGGTGATCCAGTTGTCACCGGCGTGTTCGTTCAGTTCGTCGCTGTTGAACTTGGGGGCCAGCGTGATGCCGTTGGAGGCGGTGACCTTTTCGCCTTCTTCGGAGGATTCCGAAGCCGCACCTTCGTTCGACGAGGTCTGCGCGGCGACGGTGGTCGTGCTGCTGTGCCCGGTGAAGTGCCCCAGGAAGAAGCCCGCGAGGAAGGCGATCGCGACGCCCATGCCGACCGCGCTCACCGCGACTGCCGCCCAGAATTTGATTCCCAGGTCTTTGTCTTTCACCGATCCACCCTTTCCCGAAGTTCCCGAACCACGATCTGAAGCCGATTCAAGCCGCTGATGGCGCTACCCGCCTTAGGCTTTCTTTATTCGTATCCGAAACCTATCGACTTGACTTCGTCGGCGGACATTTACACAGCCGGATGTCGGGTTTTCTGACACCCCTTGGCGGTGCAACGAGTTTCGTGCGGCTTCGTGCCGGGAAACGGCATGGGGATGGCCGACCTCGTCCTCGGGCCCCTGCTGCGCTACGTCTCCGACACCGAGGCGACGATCTGGGTGGAGACCGACGCTCCCTGCGAGGTCGCGGTGCTCGGCGCGGTCGAGCCGACCTTCGGCATCGCCGGGCACCACTACGCGCTGGTGCGGGTCGAAGGCCTGAAGCCCGCCACCGAGCATCCATACGACGTGCGCCTCGACGGCGAGGTGCGCTGGCCGCCCGCCGACTCGCCGCTGCCGCCGCCGTCCCTGCGTACGCTCGGCGGCGAGGGCCCGCTCGACCTCGCCTTCGGCTCCTGCCGCGTCGCCGTCCCCCACGAGGCGCCCTGGACGAAGTCCAAAGACGACGACGAACGCGGCCACGAGGTCGACGCGCTCTGGGTCCTGGCCCAGGAACTCGCCCGCGGCGACGCCCGCCGCCCCGACGCCCTCTTCCTGCTCGGCGACCAGGTCTACGTCGACGAGGGCAGCCCGGAGACGCGGGCGCGGATCGAGGAGCGGCGCGGCGGCGCGACCGGGCCGGGCCGCGAGGTCACCGACTTCGAGGAGTACACCTGGCTCTACCACGAGAGCTGGCGCGAGCCGCTGATCCGCCGGCTCTTCTCGGTCGTCTCCACCTCGATGCTCTGGGACGACCACGACATGTCCGACGACTGGAACATCTCGGCGGCCTGGCTGCGGGAGGAGCGCGAGAAGCCGTGGTGGCACGGGCGCGCGACCGGCTGCATCGCCAGCTACTGGGTCTACCAGCACCTCGGCAACCTCTCGCCGCGGGCGCTCGACCGCGACCCCTTATATAGGGAGGTGCGCGGCAACCCGAAGGCCGAGGAGGTGCTCTTTCCGTGGGCCGAACGGATCCACTCGGCGGGCGACGGCACCCGCTGGAGCTACTGCCGCGAGTTCGGCCGGACGCGCGCGATCTTCGTCGACTCGCGGGCGGGCCGGGTGCTCGACGAGGGCGCGCGGCGGATGGTCGACAAGGAAGAGTGGCGGTGGATCGTCGACCACACCGAGGGTGACTTCGACCACCTCCTGATCGCCACCACGGTGCCCTGGCTCCTCTCCCCCGGCCTCGACCGCCTCGAGGCCTGGAACGAGCGGGTGAGCGACGGCGCCTGGGGCGGGCGCGCCGCGCGGCTCGGCGAGAAGCTCCGCCGCGCCTTCGACTTCGACCACTGGGCGTCCTTCGGCCGCTCCTTCGCGGCGCTGCGCGACCTGCTCGGCGAAGTGGCGGACGGGAAGCGCGGCGCCAGGCCGGCCTCGGTCGTGGTGCTGGCGGGCGATGTACACCACGCCTATCTGTGTGAGGTCGGCCGGCCGGCAGGCGCAGCGGAGGACCGCGCACCGATCTACCAGGCGGTCTGCTCCCCGTATCGCAACCCGCTCTCGAACAAAGAGCGCCGCGTGATCCGGGCGGGCTTCACGCCGACCTTCACCCGCATCGCCGCCGCGCTGGCGCGCGCCGCCGGCGCCCCCGACCCCGGCATCCGCTGGCGCCTCCTGAACGGCCCCTGCTTCGACAACCAGGTGGCGACCCTCCACATCGACGGCCGCCGCGCGACGATGCGCCTCGACAAGACCGTCCCCGGCGACCGCGACGAGCACTCCCTGCGTGAGAGCTTCAGCCGAGAGCTCGCCTGATCCCGCGATCTTCGAACCAGCCCGCTGCGTTCGTCATTAGGGCTCGTATGCCGAACCAGCGACGAACGCACCACCCGGGCCCCGCAAGCTGTCGCCCCGGGAGGGATGGGGACCCGCAAGCTGGCGCCCGCGGAAGGCCGGGGACCCGCAAGCTGCCGCCCGGGGAAGGACGCGCCCCTCTCACCACGGCCCG
>CALCIA010000196.1 GCA_937907435.1 uncultured Actinomycetes bacterium | reverse complement strand
TGCCCGGGCCGTGGCGAGAGGGGCGGGTCCCCGGGCGACAGCCCCACCGGGCCACGCACCCCCGCCTGTGGGGCGTCCCTTCGCCCGCCCCTCAGGGCGCGGAGTCCGGGAACATCTCGATCGTCATCGCGACGATCGACTCCAGGGGGACGTCGAAGAGCTCGAAGGCGTTGCCGTCGGGGTCGGCGGCGTACATCACGGTCGCGTCGCCCCACTTGGCGGGGCGGGGCCAGATGCGGGTTCCGCCCGCGGCCTCGACGCGGGTCGTGGTCGCCTCGACGTCATCGACGACGAGGCCGAAGTGGGGGAGGAGGCGGCCGCCGGCGCCGAGGGTCGCCCAGTCGGGGGGTTCGGCGAGGAATTCGATCAGCTCGATCGCACCGGTGTCGAAGCCGATGTAACAGAAGCGGAAGGCGGTGTCGGGACCGCCGCCGAAGACGGCCTGGGCGGCGGCGCCGGAGTTGGTCGCGGGCTTGAAGAGCCAGTGGCCGTCGAGGGCGCCGAGGTAGAAGTCCGCGGCCCGGTCGAGGTCCGTGACGAGGACCCCCGTGTGGTGGAGCTGCCCGGTTGCGATCCGACTATTATTGGCCAACCGTTTGTTTTGTCAAGGACCGCGGGGAGTGATCGGATGCAGGTCGATGTGGTGGTCGTCGGTGCCGGCGCGTCGGGCCTGGTCGCCTCCACCTTGCTGGCGAAAGAGGGCCGGCGGGTGGCGCTGGTGGAGCGCCATCCCTACCTCGGCGGCCGCGCGATGGAGCTGCGCTTCCGCGGCCACCAGCTCGGCCTCGGGTCCCATCTGGTCGAGGATCCCGGCGACAGCCTCGGGCGCGTCTGCGACGCGATCGGGGTGCCGCTCGAGCCGAGCGCGCAGAGCGATTCGATGCCGTTCTGGGACGGCTCCGGCTGGCGGCCGGTGCAGGAGCTCTACGCCAACGCCTCCAAGCAGGGGGTGAAGCGCTGCATCAAGGCGCTGACCGAGACCCCTTACGAGGACCTCGAGCGCTGGGACCACGCGAGCCTGCGCGAGTGGATGGCGCAGCACACCAGCGACGAGGGCGTCTACCGGATGTGGGAGGCGATCTCGGTGCTCGAGCAGATCACGCTCCAGCCCTGGGAGCACTCCGCGTCGGAGAACCTCTTCACCCGCAAGCTCCACTACGAACGGCAGCACACCGCCGGTTACTCGTTCTGGCCGCTGGGCGGCTGGGAGGCGCTCTGGGGACGGATGGCCGGCGCGCTGGAGCGGCTCGGCGGCACGCTGCGCCGGCCGGCCGGGGTGGAGCGGGTGCTGGTCGAGGACGGCGAGGTCCGCGGCGTGCGCCTCGACGACGGCGAGGTGATCGAGGCGCGCGAAGTCGTGGCGACGGCGCCGGTCTGGGAGCTGCCGGGCCTCTTCGATGAGGACGACCTGCCCTGGGACCTGCGCCAGCGGATTGACCTGCTCGCCCGCGACGGCAACCGCGCCTGCTGGCTCGGCTACTGGATCGCCGCCCCCGAACCGGTGATCGCGCTGAGCGAGCGCGAGATGGCCGCCTTCGACTCGACCCCGCGTACCGGCCTGCCCGGCTTCACCCTGAACTTCACCGGCTACGACCCCGGCGTCTCGCCGCCCGGCGAGTACCTGACCTGCGTCGGCGCGGCCTTCGACGCGGTCGACCACTACGGCGACCGCGGGTTCTACGAGCGCGCCCTGCACGACCTCTGGCTCGACATCGAGGAGATGCTGCCGGCGGCGCGCGGCGCGCTCTGGAAGAAGCCCCACCTGGTGACGACCTACGGCGTGATCTGCAAGCCGGGCCAGGTCGGCGCTGCGCGCCCCGACGTGATCGTCCGCGGCATCGGCGGCCTCTACCTGGCCGGCGACACGATCCGCGCCCGCGGGATCGGCATCGACAAAGCCGTGCGCGCCGGGATCTCCGCGGTCGAGGCCTCGCTCGGCCGCCGCCTCCCCGCCTTCGCCGACACGGTCCGCTACTGAGGCCGTGGCCGGTCCCGTCCCCGCGAGCTGGGAGGTCGACCCCGGGCGGACCCGGGCGTTCGCCCTGCGCGACGGCGTCTGGCAGCTGCGGATGCCGCTGCCCTGGCACGACGTCGACCACGTCAACGCCTACGTGCTCGAGCGGGAGGACGGGATCGTCCTCGTCGACTGCGGCTCCGCCGGCCACGAGACGCTGCGCGAGGCGCTGGTGCGGGGACTGGAGGCGACCGGGCACCGGGTCGAGGAGGTCCGCGTGCTCGCCTGCACCCACGCCCATTCCGACCACGTCGGCCAGGCCCAGTGGGTGGTCGCGGCGAGCGGCTGCGAACTGGTTCTGCACCGCGCCCACGCCCACCTCTACGACGCGATCCATGATCCCCGCGGCATCGCCGCGAGCCGCCTGCGCGGGGCGCGGCGCGAAGGGGTCCCGGCCGAGCGCCTCGCCGATTTCGCCGACGTGGCGGAGGAGATCGAAGGCGTCCTCGGCGCGCCGCCGCCGGCCGCGACGCTCGACCCCGGCGACCGCCTCCTCGCGGCGGACGCCGCCTGGGAGGTGATCGAGACCCCCGGCCACACCCCGTCCGACGTCTCCCTCCTGGCCCCCGATCTCCGCCTGGCGATCGTCGGCGACCTCGTCGCCCCCGCCTTCGCCCCCTGGTTCGAGTACGGCTACTCCCACGACCCGGTCGGCGATTACCTGGCCTCGCTGGCGGCCCTGGAGGCCGCGGGCGAGTTCGACCTCTACCTCCCGGGCCACGGCCGGCCGATCGAGGACCTGCCCCCGGTCCTCGCCGCCCACCGCGAGGGCGTCGAGGCGGGCCTGCGGCGCACCGTCGAGGCGCTGGAAGCCGGCCCGGCGTCGGGCTACGAGGTCGCCGCCCGCACCTTCGGCCCCTTCGAGGACGCCACCGACTTCCGCTTCGTCGACCAGTCCGTCGCCTACCTCCGTCACCTCTGGCTGGAAGGTCGGGTGGCGCGCGAGGACGACGGCCACGGCACCCGCATCCACCGCCTCAGCTGACGATTCCGGACCTCCGGGCCCGGGGAGGGACCGGCGAGTTCGCACCTCTCCGCGCTATCCGCGGATTACTGCGAACTCGACCCGGGGGGCCGCCGGCGGGCCCCGCGATCAGGCGGCCGTGGCGTCCCAGGCTCCCTCCAGGTCGATCGCCTTGCGCAGGCGCACGCGGTCGAGCTTGCCGTTCGGGAGTCGCGGCAGGGGCTCGGGGCGGACCAGGAGATAACGGGGGAGCTTCCAGCGGGCGAGGCGCTCGGCGCAGGCGGCGCGGAGGTCGGCGGGATCGAGGGTGGCGCCGCCGCTCGGCACGACCACCGCGGCGACCTCTTCGGTGCGGAGCTCGTCGGGGACGCCGAAGACCGTGCACTCGGCGACCGCGTCGAGGGCGCCGAGGACCTCCTCGACCTCCTCCGCGCTGACGTTCTCGCCGGAGCGCTTGATCACGTTCTTGATCCGGCCGACGAAGAAGAGCCGGTCCGCGTCGTCGAGGACGCCGTTGTCGCCCGAGCGGACCCAGCCGTCGACCAGGGTCTGGGCGGTGGCGTCGGGGTCCTTCGAATAGCCGAGCATGACGTGGCGGTGGCGCAGCGCGATCTCGCCGGTCTCGCCCGCGGGCAGCGCCCGCATGCGGTCGTCGAAGATCGCGACCTCGACCCCCTCCATCGGCGTGCCGACGTAGTTGTCGCCGAGGCCGCCGTCGTAGCCGGGCTCGCTGCCGACGCACTGGGCGCCGGTCTCGGTCATCCCCCAGACGGTCGCCAGCTCGACCCCGAAGCGCTCGGCGAAGCGGCGGTTGTGGGCGTGGGTGATGACCAGCCGCAGGCTGTGCT
The DNA here is from genome assembly GCA_937907435.1 of uncultured Actinomycetes bacterium. Lineage (GTDB taxonomy): Bacteria > Actinomycetota > Thermoleophilia > Solirubrobacterales > 70-9 > VAYN01. The sequence continues at coordinate 4,443 of CALCIA010000196.1, read as the reverse complement.
CGCCCGCTTGCGGCGCGTCGGCGGCGGTCTCCAGGAGGAGGTTGAGGTGGGCGGGGAAGAGGATGCTGAAGGTGGCGTCGTGGGCGGCGACGTCGTCCCAGAAGCGGGCCGGGCTGAAGCGGTCGACGAGGTCGATCGAACTGCCGTTGCGGACCGCGATCGAGAGCGCGGTGAGGGCGCCGACCGCGTGGGCGAGCGAGGTGGGCAGCAGGTAGACGTCGTCGGGCCCGATGCCGAAGCGCGCCGAGAAGGTCTCACCGACGCTGGCGAAGCAGCCCGCGCGCAGGACCACGCCCTTCGGCCGGCCGGTGCTGCCCGAGGTGTAGAGGATCGCCGCCGGCGAGTCCTCGTCGTATCCGGGCAGCGTGCGGGGCGGCGCCGCGGGCGTGGCGGCAAGCTCCTCGAAGGACAGCGCCCCGACCCCGGCCGGGACCTCGACGTCGGCGGTGACCGCGATCCGCTCGAGGCTCGGCAGCTCCGCGCGGCGCGCCAGCAGCGGGCCCGCCGCCTCGGGGTCGGCGAGCAGCAGGCGCGCCTCGCTGTGGGCGACCGGGAAGGCGAGCTCCTCGAAGCCGAGGCCGGGCAGCAGTGGCACGAAGATCGCGCCGAGCTCGGCGATCGCGAGCTCCGCCAGCAGCGCCTCCGGCCGGTTGCCCATCCCGACCAGGACCGGGTCGCCGCGGCCGACGCCGAGCGACTCGAGCCCGGCCGCGAGCGCCAGCACCTCGGCGTCGAACCCGGCGAAGGTCCAGCGCCGCGCGCCGTGGTGCAGGAAGGCGCGCTCGGGGGTCGCCTCGACCCGCCCGCGCCACCGGGACCGGCCGCTCGCCTCGCTCATCGTGCCTCGCTCCTTCCTTCGTAGAGGGCCCCGACGTGGGGGATCGATCGCAGCTGGGCGCCGAGCTTGGCGGGGTCCGGGTCCTCGTGGGCGGCCTGCACGGCGGCGTCGCGGAGCAGCGCCGCGGCGACCTTCAGCTCGCGCCGCAGCCGGCGGTCGGCGATCGCCGGGAGGACCTCGGCGGCGAGGAAGTCGGCGACGCCGTCGATCGTCTCCGGCGCGTCGGGACGGAGGCGGTGCGGGGGGCGCTCGCGGGGGACGAGGTCGGCCCCGGCCAGCTCCGGCTGTCCGCCCGTCAGCGCGGCGGCGCGGGCGAGGCTCGCGAGCAGCAGGTGGTGGCCGAGGCCCGCGGCGCTCGGGCGCGGCGCGCCGGCGAGGAAGGCCTCGACGCCCGCCAGCAGCATCACCGAGCGGGTCGCGCAGGCGAGCGCCTCGAACCAGTCGACGACTGCCCGGTCGACCGGCCCGGCGACCGCCTCGTACCCGGCGAGGAGCGCGCCGCGCGTCGCCCCGCGCAAGGCCCAGAGCGCGGTGCCGACGTCCTCGAGCGGGTCGCCGCGGTGCCAGAGCTCCCAGTCGAGCATCGCCGTCACGCGCCCCTCGGCGACGAGCAGGTTGTGCGGCCCGGGGTCGCCCCAGAGCAGCGTCGCCGCGACGCCCTCGCGGGCCGGCGGGTTGGCCGCGAGCCAGTCCAGCAGCTCGGCGAGCCGCGGCACCGAGACCTCGCTCACCTCCTCGTGGCGCCGCCGCCAGGTCGCCAGCTCGGCCTCCGTGCAGGCGGCGGCGTCGCGTCCCTCGTCCTCGGACACCAGGTCGCCACCGCTCTCGCCTCCGGGGGCCGGGTCGGCGCCGCTCTTGGCCCCGGGCACCAGCTTGGCGCCGCCTTTGCCCCCAGGCACCGGGTCGGCGCCGGCCTCGTCCCCGGGCACCAGCTCGGCGCCGCCCTCGTTCGCCGGCACCCGCTTGGCGTCGCCGTCGTCCCCGGGCGCCAGGTCCGCGCCAGCCGCGTGGAGCCGTGCCAGCAGCTCTCCGAGCTCGCGTGCCGCGCCCTCGTCGTCCGCCGCGGCGGGTCGTCCCGGCAGCCGCTCCATCATCAGGTAGGGACGCCCGAGCGCACCGTCGGCGCCCTCGTCCCAGTGCACCCTCGGCACCGGCAGGCCGGTTCCCGCGAGCGCCCGCAGCACCTGCGCCTCGCGCTCGCGGTCGGTGTGGGCGAGGCTGCCGGCGGCGGCGCTGAGGCGCAGCACCAGGGGGACATCGACGCCCTCGGGTCCGGCCGCGTCGACGAACCAGATCTCCTGCGCGTTGCCCGCCTCGGCGCGCCGCAGGCCGGTGCAGCGCAGGCTGGGGTCGAGCCGCGAGCGCAGCAGCTCGGTCAGTGCGGAATCGGTCGGCAGGCCCGCGTCGATCATGTAGTGTCAAACCTACCGTTCGGTTGTTCTGGCGCAAGGAGGAGAGCGTGGGTCGTGAGAATCCCGGGGGCTACTCGACGAGCTGGCGTCCGCCCGAGTACACGGTCGGAGACGACGGCAAGGTGGTCGGCGGCTACGCGCCGCGCGAGCCGAACAACTGGGGCCGGTGGGGCCCCGAGGACCAGCTCGGCACCCAGAACCTGATCGGCCCCGAGCAGCGGGTGGCCGCCGCCGGCCTCGTCCGCAGCGGCAAGGTCTTCTCGCTGGCGCTGCCGATCGCCCCCGACGCGCCCAGCCTCTCGAGCCGCCCGCGGCCGCTGCTGACGCCGCTGATGACCGGGTCGGACGCCGTCGTCGGCAGCCCCTACAACGAGGCCGCGCCCGGTTTCCAGTGGAGCGACGACATGCTGCAGATGCCGACCCAAGGCTCGACCCAGTGGGACGCGCTCGGCCACGTGATGTTCGAGGACTCGATGTACAACGGCTTCTGGGGCGGCAACACGACGACGCTCGGCGGCGCCCGCGCGCTCGGCATCGACCGCCAGCGCGAGAGCTTCGTCGGCCGCGGCGTGCTGGTCGACGCGGCGCGCCACCAGGGCCTCGATTGTTGTCCCGACGAACAGGGGATCGGCGTCGAGCTGCTCGACGCGGCGCTGGCCGCGCAGGGGGTCGACCTGCGCAGCGGGGACATGCTCCTCGTGCGCACCGGTTACCTGGCGAAGTGGTGGACCCGGCCCGAGGGCATGACGCCGGAGGACTACTTCGCCCGCACGCCGGGGATCAGCAAGGACACGATCCCGTGGCTGCACGAGCACGGCGTCTCGGCGCTCGCCTGCGACAACATCGGGGTCGAGCTGCTGGTGCCCGAGGACCCCGAGGACCGGGTCCTGCCGCTGCACGTCGCCTGCCTCGTCGACCTCGGCCTCACCCTGGGCGAGCTCTGGGACCTCGACGCGCTGGCGGCCGACTGCGCCGCGGACGGCGCCTACGAGTTCCTGCTCTGCGCGCCGCCGCTCCACCTGCCCGGTGGCCTCGGCTCGCCGCTCAACCCGATCGCGCTGAAGTGAGCGACCCGCTCGGGCCCGACGACGACCGCCTGCACCCCGGCCGCACCGAGGACCGCAGCTGGACCGAGACGGCGTGGTTCGCCGCGGCGGTCCCGGAGCGGGGGCTGGCGGTCTGGACCTACCCCCTGTTCCGGCCCGAGCTGGGGGTGATGTCCTGCGGGGTCTACGTCTGGGAGCCGGGCGCCGAGGAGCTCTGGCAGCTGCCCTACTACCGCACCTGGTGGCACCTGCCGCTGCCCGACGACCTCGACCTCGCCGCCTTCCGCCTCCCGAACGGCCTCGGCTACGAGTGCCTCGAGCCGCTCACCGCCTACCGCGTCACCTACGCCGACGGCGAGGAGCTGGAGCTGGACCTCACCTTCCGCGCCCTGCATCCGCCGCACGGCGTCGGCGTGGAGGCCGGCGGCCACGGGCACCTCGACCAGCTCGGCAGGGTCAGCGGTGAGATCGTCCTGCGCGGCGAGCGCATCGCGGTCGACTGCATCGAGATGCGCGACCGCACCTGGTCGCCGCGGCGCGAGAGCCGCAAGCGCACCTTCGTCACCTACAGCTACGGCGCCGCCGGCGAGAGCGGCTTCCACCTCTCGACCCGGCTCGACCCGAAGCTGGGGGAGAACCGCATCCTGACGGGCTTCCGGCTCCTCGACGGCAAGGTGGTGCCGTTGCGCGACGGCACCTGCCGGATCGAGCGCGACGACGCCGGCCGCCCCGTCGGGGTCGAGGTGACGGCAACCGACGAGGACGGCGGCGACTTCGCGGCGACCGGCGAGGTCCTCAGCCGATTGTCAATGCCCAGCACCCCCTGGTTCGTCTGGGCCTGCATCGTCCGCTGGCGTCTGCCGGACGGGACCGAGTTCTTCGGCGAGCACCAGGACACCTGGTCCCCGGCGGCCCTGCGCCGGATCGGCAGAGGGGACGGGGCCCCGCAGGCGAGTTCGCAGAAATGACCGGATAGGACCCAAAAGTGCGAACGCCAGGTGGGGCGGTGCGGCGGAGGGACGGGGGGCCGCAAGCCGGTGCCCGGAAGGGCCGGGGACCCGCAAGCTGTCGCCCGGTCAGGAACCCGCCCCTTTCGCCACGGCCCGGGCAGGCTGTGGCCGTGGCGAGAGGGGCGGGTGTGCGGAAG
>CALCIA010000195.1 GCA_937907435.1 uncultured Actinomycetes bacterium | reverse complement strand
TCACAGCCTGCCAGGACCCCCATGAGGAGCCCAGGACACCCTGCGCCACCTCGGACGGCCACCCGCCCCCCGAACCCCCGCCCGGACGGCCGCGAGGTCCCCAAACTCAAACCCCGACCCCGCGACCCTCCAGAGGGAATCAATTCATCTAGCCGATCGCGGCCTCCAGCACCGCGGCGGCGCCCGCCATCCCCGCTTTGTTGGGATGGACCGGGGCCGACAGTTCGCCCGGGATCAGCGGTTCGACCCAGCGGGTCGAGCTGCCCTTGCAGGCGTCGTGGCCGATGCTGGGGCCGTACCAGTCGACCAGGGTCGCGCCGTTGGCCGCTGCCGTCGTCGCCAGCATCGAGTTGAGCCGTTCCTCGGTCGCGTGCAGGTAGGGCACGTCGCCGAAGGAGAGCGGCACGATCGGCCAGCAGCCGCTGCCGCTCGGCAGGATGTCCGGGTAGTCGACGACGAAGACCCGCGCGTTCGGCGAGCGGGCGTGGATGCCCTGCAGGACCGCCGCCACCTTCGGCGCCGTGTTCGCGATCCGTTCGGCCAGCTGGTCGTGGCCGCCCGAGTCGTATTTGTCCTTGCACGGGGTCGAGAACGGGTTGTAGGTGATGCAGCTCTCGAGGATTTCCGAGAACCCGATGTCGTTGCCGCCGATCGTCACCGAGACGATGTTGGTGCCCGCCGCGAGCCCGTTGAACTGGGGCGGGTTCGGCCCCGGTTCGACGTTCTGCGCTTCGGTCATGTCATTGGTGGTCGCGCCGCTGCAGCTGACGTCGGTGAGCGTCAGCCCTTTCGCCGCGGCGGTCAGGTGCGCGTAGTTGTGATCCGAGCGCAGACAGCCGAGCGGGTTCAGCGACTGGTTCGGGATCAGTGGCCCGGCGGCGTAGGAGTCGCCGAGCGCGGTGTAGGTGGCCGCGCCCGCCGAAGCCGCGGCGAGGGCGCCGAACAGCGCCATCACGGCCACGGCCAGAGCGAACGCCCGCCTCCGCGGCAGCCGCCTGGTCCTCGTCGATACGAACATGAACTTCTCCTTCCCATTGCACGGTGGTCCCTGCCTCCCGTGAACTCCCTGCGGGAACTAATGCTCAGAATCGTTTGTTTTTAAACCCGCTCTGGCCTAAATGTCGATCGCCGAGCCGATCGTCACCGTGCGGTCGGCGGGCAGGTGGAAGTAGTCGGCGGGGCTCGACGCGTTGCGGGCGAGGGCGACGTAGAGGTGCTTTCGCCAGCGCCTCATGCCGCCGGGGCGCTCCGCGGGCCGCAGCGTCACCTGCGAGAGGTAGTAGACCGCGTCCTCCTCGTTGGCGTCGCCCTCGAGGCCGCGGGTGCAGGCGATGGCGAAGAGGTGCGGAACCTTGATCGCTTCCTGGAAGCCGACCTTCGCGGTCAGGTGGGAGATGCCGTCGTCCTCGTAGCCGAGGTGGTCGACCACCAGGTGCTCCTCCTCGGAGACGTAGGGGGTGCGGGTGGTCTCGATCGAGATGATCACGATCGACTCGTGCAGGGCGTGGGCGTGTTCGAAGCTGGCGCGGAGGGCAAGCGGGGTCGTTTCGCGGCGCGCGTTCAGGTAGACGGCGGTGCCGGGGGTGCGCGGCGGCTGCGGGTCGGCGGCGTGCAGCTCGTCGACGAACGACTGGAGCGAGCCCTCGGCCTCGATCCGCGAATCGCGGATTTCCCGGGTGCCGCGGCGCCAGGTGCTGAGCACGGCGAAGAGGGCGACGCCGATCGAGAGCGGGAACCAGCCGCCGTGCGCGGTCTTGGTCAGGTTGGCGCCGAGGAAGGCGAGGTCGACGGTGAAGAAGACGGCGGCGCCGATCCCGACCAGCCACCCCGGCTTCTTCCACAGCGCCTTCGCGATCACCAGGAAGAGCAGGGTGTCGGCGGTGATCGTGCAGGTGACCGCGATCCCGTAGGCGGCGCCGAGCTTGGTCGAGGAGCCGAAGCCGACCACCAGTCCCACCACCGCGGCGAGGAGGAACCAGTTGACCGCGGGCAGGTAGACCTGGCCGATCTCCTCCGCCGAGGTGTGGCGGATCTGCAACCGCGGCAGGAAGCCGAGCTGGATCGCCTGCTTGGTCACCGAGAAGGCGCCCGAGATCACCGCCTGCGAGGCGATCACCGTCGCCACCGTCGCCAGCACCACCATCGGCACCCGGCCCCAGTGCGGGATCAGCAGGAAGAAGGGGTTGGAGATCGCGCTCGGGTCGCTGACGATCAGCGAGCCCTGGCCCATGTAGTTGAGCGTCAGCGCCGGGAAGACGACGAAGAACCAGGCGCGCGAGATCGGCGGCCGGCCGAAGTGGCCCATGTCGGCGTAGAGCGCCTCGGCGCCGGTGATCGTCAGCACGACCGCGCCGAGCGAGATGAAGGCGGTGCCGAAGTGGCGGCCGAAGAACTCGATGCCATAGCTCGGCAGCAGCGCCTCGACGATCTCCGGATGGGCGACGACGCGGCCGAGCCCGGCGACCGCGATCACGGCGAACCAGAACAGCATCACCGGGCCGAACACGCGGCCGATCCGGTGGGTCCCGAAGCGCTGGATCGCGAAGACGGCGACGATGATCGCGATCGTCACCGGCACCACCATCGCGTGGATGTCCGGCTCGACCACCTTCACCCCTTCGACCGCGGAGAGGACCGAGATCGCGGGCGTGATCATCCCGTCGCCATAGAAGAGCGCGACCCCGAACATGCCGATCGCGATCAGCGCGAACTTCACCTTCTTCGAGTCGAGCCGGGTGCTTTCGACCTTCGCGATCAGCGCCAGGATGCCGCCCTCGCCGTCGTTGTCGGCGCGCATGATGAAGAGCACGAACTCGATCGAGACGATCAGCGTGATCGACCAGAACACGAGCGAGATCACGCCGAACACGTCCCCTTCGGTCGGCTTCACCGCCGCATGATCCTCGGAGAAGACCGTCTGCAGCGCGTAGAGCGGGCTGGTGCCGATGTCCCCGAAGACGACCCCGAGCGCCCCGAGCGCGAGCGCCGCCATGCCGAGTTGGCGGCGGGCGTCACGCCCGATCGAGGAGGTCGCCATTGTGGCGAAACCTAGGCGATGGGGGTTGGGGGGTGGGCTGGGGGTGTCCCCCGGAAGGGTCCAGGCCCCGCAAGCTGTCGCCCGGGAAGGGTCGCGCCCCTCTCGCCACGGCCCGGGCAGGCTGTGGCCGTGGCGAGAGGGGCGGGTATGAAAGGGGTGGAGGGAGGCGCGCGGGAGTGCGACGGGAGGGTCACGGAACCGTGACCGAGGTCAGACCTCGTCACAAAGAGCGTGAGAACTCCACTCTTCCTCCCGTGTTGTGCAACACCGACTTACGCGCTGCGTGGATTGACCGTGCTA
>CALCIA010000194.1 GCA_937907435.1 uncultured Actinomycetes bacterium | reverse complement strand
AGGAGCCCAGGACCTCCCTCGGACGGCCGCCAGCGCCGCGGACCCCCGCCCGTCCCGCCACCTACGCCGCGAGCTTCTCCATCACCGAGTCCGGGATATCGAAGTTCGCATACACCTGGTCCACATCGTCCTGGTCGTCGAGGACCTCGAGAAGATCAATCATGCGCTCGGCATCCCGCCCCTCCAGCTCGACCGTGCTTTTGGGTTCGGTCGCCAGGGCGGCCGACTCGATCTCCACGCCCGCCCCTTCGAGGGCGGCTTTCACCGCGGTGAGGTCGGTGGGCTCGCTGAGGACGCGCATTTTGTCGCCCTCCTCCTGGACGTCTTCGGCGCCGGCGTCGATCGCGGGCATCAGGTCGTCCTCGGAGTAGCGGTCGCCGTCGACGACGACGACGCCTTTTTTCTCGAAGTTCCAGGCCACCGAGCCGGGCTCCCCCAGGCCGCCGCCGTGGGTCGAGAAGGCATGGCGGATCTCGGCACTGGCGCGGTTGCGGTTGTCGGTCAGCGCCTCGACCAGGACCGCCACCCCCGCCGGGCCGTAGCCCTCATAGAGCACGTGTTCGTAGTTGGCACCCTCGTTGCCGGCCCCGGTGCCGGTGTCGATCGCCTTCTGGATTTTGTCTTTGGGCATCGACGCTTCGCGCGCCTTCTGCACGGCGGTGGCGAGGGCCGGGTTGCCGTCGGTGTCGCCGCCGCCGTCACGCGCGGCGACCGTGATCGCGCGGGCGAGCTTGGAGAAGAGCTTGCCCCGTTTCGCGTCGGCGGCGCCCTTCTTGTGTTTGATCGATGACCACTTGGAATGACCTGACATCGCCTGTCATTCTATGAGAGGGCAAGGGCCATGGAAGCGACGATGAGGATCTGGGGCAGAAACGCGGCTGCGACGGCGGTCTTCTTCGCCATGCTGCTCGCCGCCTTCTCGCTCTGGACGCTGATCCCGCTGGGCTGGGTCTACATCGCCTCGAAGCTGGCCAAGAGCCAGTTCCCGAGCATCGGCCCCTACATGATCGTGATCGTCGGGATCATCGTCACCGTCCTCATCGACGCCTGGATCATCGGCCGCCTCAACGACCTCTACGTGCGCGTCACCGGCAGCAACCGCTTGGTCCAGAGCCGCCCGGGGTGGCTGAAGAGCATGCGCGACGCGGGCCCCGTCCACAACGCGGTGACCGTGGTCGAGGCGGTGATGATGTCCTCGGTGATGCTCGCCGCGCTCGCCCTGATGGTCTGGTTCTTCGTCCTCGCGGGCTCGCCGCTGCCGAATCAGTAGCGCTTGGCGCCGGCACGGCTCGGCTTTGCAAATTCTCTGTAACGCCGCTTGTAATGGGGGTTTGGGGGTGCTTCTATCGGCCCATGGAGCCCTTGAACAACGAGCAGCGGATCGACCGCCTGGAGACGAACATGGAGAAGCTCGAGAAGAAGGTGGACGACGGGTTCGCGGAGACGAGGGTGGAATTTCGCGCCGTCCGTGGAGAGATCGGCGCGGTGAACCGGTCGCTGCATGCGATGTGGCTGACCATGGCGATCGGCTTTGGCGGGATGAGCGTGGCGATGATTCTCGGATTCGCCGGGATCCTGCTCCAGCACCACCTCTGACGCGCGCGGTCAGACGATGAACTTGCCGTCTTCCTGCATCACGACGCCGTCCACTTCCATCTTGCCGCCGAGGCGGAGATCGCAGACGAGGTCGGTGTGGACGGCGGATTCGTTGGTGCCGCCGGACTCGGGGTAGGCCTGGCCGAAGGCCATGTGGATGGTGCCGCCGATCTTCTCGTCAAGGAGGACCTCGCGGGTGCCGCGGTCGATGCCGTAGTTGGTGCCGATGCCGAGCTCGCCGAGGGTGCGGGCGCCCTCGTCGGTGTCGAGCTGGGCGATCAGGAACTCCTCGCCGCGCTCGGCGCTCGCGTCGACGATCTTGCCCGCCTCGAACTTGAGGCGCACGCCGGAGACCTCGCGGCCGCCGATCACGGCGGGCAGGTGGAAGGAGACCTCGCCTTCGGTGGCATCCTCGATCGGCCCGGTGAAGAACTCGCCGTCGGGCATGTTGTGGTCGCCGACGCAGGGGATGAACTTGCGCCCCGCGATGCCGAGCTTGATGTCGGTGCCGGGGGCGGTGATCCGGACCTCCTCGTGGCCCTCGATCCACTCGGCGAGGCGTTCGGTCTCCTCGGAGGCGCGCTTCCAGGCGGTGAGCGGGTTGCCGTCGTCGGCCAGGCAGGCGCCGTAGTAGAAGTCTTCGTAGTCGGCGAGGCTCATCTCCGCCTCGGAGGCGTAGGCCGAGGTCGGGAAGATCGTGTAGACCCAGCGGAAGTCACCCTCGGCGCTGCGCTTCATCGCCCGCGTCATCAGGTCGCCGGTGACCGACTGGCGCAGCGACTGGCGCTCCGGCGGCACCCCGGAGAGCTCGCGGGTGTTGGTGGTGGCGCCGATCGCGATCCGCACGTCGGCATGGTCGACCATCCACTCGGCGAACGGCGAGATCCATTCCAGTTGCTTGTCGGAGGCGTGCTTGAAGTAGGCGGCGATCTGCCCGTCGAGGGCGACGTTCAGGACCGGGTTGCCGCCCGCCTTCAGCACCTCCTCGTAGACGGCGAGAAGCAGCGGCGCGGCGGCGTTCTCGCCGTCGATCGAGACGACCTCGCCCTCCTTCACCTGGGTCGAGTAGCCGACCAGGATCTTCGCCAGGTTCTGGACCTTCGGGTCGCCGCTCATCCTCTTGCCGTCTCCCTCTCTTGAGCTTTCGTGATCATCGCCATGAATATCGCGTGGAAGCGCGGGTCGTCGGTCAACTCCGGGTGGAACGACGACGCCAGGACGCTGCCGTCGCGGATCGCCACCGGATGACCCTCCCACGTCGCGAGCAGCTCGACATCCTCCCCGGTCCGCTCCACCCACGGCGCCCGGATGAAGACCGCGCGCAGCGGCTCCTCCCCCGCCCCGATCACTTCGAGGTCGGCCTCGAAGCTCTGCAGTTGGCGGCCGAAGGCGTTGCGCCGCGCCGTCGCGTCGATGAAGCCCAGGTGCTCGGCGTCGCAGACGATCATCCCGGCGCAGGTGCCGAGGATCGGCCGCCCCGCCTCATGGTGGGCGCGCAGCGCGGGCTCGAGCTCCGCCGAGGCGATCAGGCGGGTCATCGTGGTCGACTCGCCGCCCGGGATGACGAGCCCGTCGAGCCCCTCCAGCCGCTCCGGCGTGCGCACCTCGACCGCTTCCGCGCCAAGCCGGCGCAGCGTCTTCGCGTGCGCCTCGAAGTCGCCCTGCAGGGCTAGGATCCCGACCTTCAGCTCAGCTCCCGCGGTGCTGGAGCAGCGCGCCCTCGGCCGCGAGCGGCGCGATC
>CALCIA010000193.1 GCA_937907435.1 uncultured Actinomycetes bacterium | reverse complement strand
GTCGGTGTTGCACAACACGGGAGAAAGACCGGAGTTCTCGGCATCTTCGTGACGATGTCTGACTCCCGTCACGGTTCCGTCGCCCTCCCGTCCGCCTCCCGCCGGTGTCCCTCCACACCTTCCGCACACCCGCCCCTCTCGCCACGGCCACAGCCTGCCCGGGCCGTGGCGAGAGGGGCGCGTCCCTTACCTATTCCGGGATTTCGTCGACCAGGTAGGCGTTGGAGAGCAGTTCGGCGGCTTTCGGCTGGTCGGAGATCAGCCCTTCGTCGCGCATCCAGCCCGCGAACGTTTCCCACTCTTCCGGGTTCATCCAGCCGTAGGGCTTGCCCGGCGTGCGGGCGCTCAGGAGCGGCAGCGTCGCCTTCACCTGCGCTGCGGCGAGTTTCGGCGGCAGGTCGGTGTTGGCGGCGAGGATCGCTTCGGTGGCCGCCTTCGGGTTCGCCGCCGCCGCTTCGGTGCCGCGCCGCAGGGCGCTGATGAAGAGGCGGATCCGTTCGCCCTCTTCTTCCAGGGTCGAGCGGCGGGCGACGATCACGAGCTCGTCGTAGGTCGGCACGCCGAGCTGGTCGACCGGCGTGATCACCGGTTCTTTGCCGCGCTCCTGCAGGTCGACGCCCTCGACGTTCGAGTAGCCGCCGAGCATCGCCTGGGCCGAGCCGCTGATCAGCGACGGCAGCAGGCCGAAGCCGACGTTCACCGACTTGACCGAGGGGGCGGGCACGTTCGCCCGCGCCAGGATCGTCTTCAGGAAGGCTTCCTGGTAGGGGATGCCGGCGTAGGAGACGGTCTTGCCTTTGAGGTCGGGAACGCCTTTGATGCCCGATTTCTTCAGCCACATCAGCGAGGTGAGCGGCCGGTTCACCAGCGCCGCGACGGCGACCACGTCGAGGCCCTTCTCGTGCGCCAGCATCACCTCGGGCTCGTAGGTGATCGCCAGGTCGGCGCGGCCCGCCGCGACCTCCTTCAGCGGCGCCGACGGGTCCGAGGGCGAGTCGATCGTCACGTCCAGCCCCGCTTCGGTGAAGAACCCTTCTTTTTCCGCCATGTAGATCCCGGCGTGGTCGGGGTTCGGGTAGAAGTCGAGGTCGAGCGTCAGCTTTTCCGCTTCGCCCTTCGTATTCTCGGACTTGGAGCCGCACGCGGCGAGGCCGGCGGCGAGGACGACGAGGGCGAGGGCGACCGCGGTGGCCCGGGCGAGGAGGGGCTTCATCCCCCTACTTTCTACCGCCAAGTGACGACGAGGCGCTGTGCGAGGGCGGTGAGGCCGACCAGGAGCACCCCGATCGCGATCAGAATCACGGTCGCGGCGAACACCCGGGCGATTTCCAGGTTGGCGTTGTCCTGGACGATCAGCCGCATCAGACCGGCGTTGGAGCCCGCCAGCTCGGCGAAGAGGGCGACGATCGGGGCGATCGCCACCGCGACCTTGGCGCCGCTGAAGAAGTAGGGCAGGGCGGTGGGCACTTCGACGCGGCGGAAGGTCGCCCAGCGCGAGGCGTCGAGCGTGCGCATCATCTTCACCGCCTCGGGGTCGACCGCGCGCAGCCCGTCGAGCAGGTTGACGGTGATCGGGAAGAAGACGGCGAAGGCGACGATGACGACCTTCGGGCCGATCCCGTAGCCGAACCAGACGACCAGGATCGGCGCGATCACCACGATCGGCACCGCCTGCACGGCGACGGTGAGCGGGAAGACGGCATCGCGGAGGACGCGCGAGAAGCGCATCGCGGTCGCCAGGCCGACGCCGACGGCGGCGCCCGCGAGGAGGCCGAAGAGGATCTCCCGCAGCGTCACCCAGGTGTTTTCCCAGAGCAGCGTGCGGTTGTTCCAGATCGCGTCGCCGACTTCGGCGGGGGAGGGGACGAGGAACGGTTCGAGGTTGAGCGCTTCCGCGATCCACCCGGTCGACGCCGCGATCTGCCAGAGCCCGACCAGCGCCGCGATCAACGCGATCGGCAGGACGATGCGAAGCACCGCCCTCATCGTGCGCCCTCCCGCAGGGACACCAAGGCATGCTCCCGCACGGTGACGAAGGCGGGGTCGGTGACCGCGTGATCCCGGTCCTCCGCACGCGGGTGGGGCGCGCTCAGCTCGGTGACGATCCGCCCGGGGCGCGCCGAGAGGACCACGACCCGGTCGGCGAGGTAGAGCGCCTCCTCGATGTCGTGGCTGACCAGCAGCACCGTGCGCGAGTCGGCCCGCAGCGCGCCGGCCAGCCACCCCTGCATCTCGGCGCGGCTGATCGCGTCGAGCGAGGCGAAGGGCTCGTCCAGCGCCAGCACCGGCTTGCCCGCGACCAGCGTGCGCAGGAAGGCGACCCGCTGGCGCATGCCGCCGGAGAGCTCTTGCGGCCGCGCGCCCTCGAATCCCGCCAGGCCGAAGCGCTCGAAGAGCGCGCCCGCCTCGCGCCGCGCCTCGGCCTTGCCGGCGCCGCGGTTGCGCAGCGCCAGCGCCGCGTTGTCGAGCGCCGAGAACCAGGGGAGGAGGAGGTCGCGCTGGGGCATGTAGGCGCAGTGGGCGAGCCGTCCCGTCGCGCCGGCCGCCCCGCCCGCCTCGACCTCGCCGGTGCTCGGCTCGCGCAGCCCGCAGACGATTTCCAGCAGCGTCGACTTGCCGCAGCCGGAGGGCCCGACCAGCGCCACGACCTCGCCGTCGGCCGCCGCGAGGTCGATGCGCTGCAACGAGCGCAGCTCGCCGTAGGAGTGGGAGAGGCCTCGCGCCGCGACGCTCACGCTGTTATCCTTCCGCACTTCACACTCCCGACCTACAAAGTCGAGAAAGTCGGGAAGGGAGTGCGATGACCAACCATGGACCCGGCAATCGTCCTATTCGGACTCTGTATCGGCGTGCTCGTCGGGATGACGGGCATGGGCGGTGGGTCCTTGATGACCCCGCTTCTGATCCTGATCTTCGGCACCTCGCCGACGACGGCGATCGGCACCGACATCGTCTACTCAGCGATCACCAAGATGGTCGGCAGCTGGCGCCACCTGAAGATGGGGACGGTCAACCTGGAGCTGGTCAAGTGGCTCTCCTTCGGCAGCGTCCCGGCCGCGATCGCCGGCGTCGCCCTGGTCTCGGTGCTCGAGGCGCACATCTCCGAGGACCGCCTCAACTCGCTGGTCTACGCGGTCCTCGGCGGCACCCTGCTGATGGTCGGCGTCGTGACCCTGACCCGGGCGCTGATCCTGCGCGGCCTGATCGACGAGCGCGAGCGCTTCGAGGTGGAGAAACGCCACAAGGTCGCCGCGGTCGTCATCGGCGCCACCACCGGCTTCGTCATCGGCATCACCTCGGCGGGCTCGGGCACGGTGATCGCGATCCTGCTGATCGCCGTCTACCGCCTCGCCCCGAAGCGGGTCGTCGGCACCGACATCGTCCACGCCGCGCTGCTGCTGACCGCCGCCGGGCTGGCCCACATCGTCGCCGGCAACGTCGACTTCGGCCTCGCCGGGAACATCCTGGTCGGCTCGATCCCCGGCGTGATCATCGGCGCCGCCCTCTCCGAGAAGGCCCCCCAGGGCTTCATCCGCATCGCCCTCGGCATCGTCCTGATGGCCTCCGGCATCGTCACGGTCCAGAAGGGCGACTCGACCGTCTGGCCGATCGCCGCGGGCATCGCCGCCATCTTCCTCGGCGCCGTCCTCTACGCGCCGCACTACATGAACAAACGCTATCGGCGCGAGAAAGAGCTGGCGGCGGCAGCGGCCCAAGCCTCCGAGTCGGCTGCCTGAACGGCCCCGCGCCCCCCGAACAGGCGTCCCGGCGCGCCGCCACGTCGGGGCACCGGGTCTCGGGCCAGGCCTCCCAATCCGCGTCCCCGGCCCGCCCGGCGCCCGGCCGGTTGTTTTAATTCGTCACATGCGTGTCTCAGCCAAGGCCGATTACGCCGTCCGCGCCGCCGTCGAGTTGGCCGCCGCCGGGGAGGGCGAGCCGGTCAAGGGCGAGCGCCTCGCGACCGCCCAGGACATCCCCCTCCAGTTCCTCGAGCACATCCTCCTGGAGCTGAAGCACCAGGGCCTCGTCCGCGCCCGCCGCGGCGCCAAGGGCGGCTACTGGCTCGCCCGCCCCGCCGACGAGGTCACCGTCGCCGACGTCGTCCGCGCCGTCGAGGGCCCGATCGCGAACGTCCAGTCGATGCCCCCGGAGACGATCGAATACGCCGGCAACGCCGAAAGCCTCCGCGACGTCTGGATCGCCGTCCGCGCCAACATCCGCTCCGTCCTCGAGCGCGTCACCCTCGCCGACCTCGTAGCCGGCGAGCTCCCCGCCACGGTCGCCGCCCTGGCCGCCGAGCCGGATTCCTGGGCGGCGCGGTAGGGGGTCTGGGGGGCGGGTGGCCGTCCGGGCGGGGGTCCGGGGCGTTGGCGGCCGTCCGAGATGGGTGGCGGGTGTCCTGGGCTCCTCATGGGGGTCCTGGCAGGCTGTGACCCCCATGAGGAGCCCAGGACGTGAGGCGTTCGTGAAAAAGCCGGCACAGGGACGTGAGGAAGTCGGACTTACGTGACGATCAGGTCCGGGAGCTTCCACACCTCGGCCGGATCCGTGACGAAGATGCCGGGAACGTCACACT
>CALCIA010000192.1 GCA_937907435.1 uncultured Actinomycetes bacterium | reverse complement strand
CCCGAAAGGGGCCTCTGGGGGCCGGAAAGTGTGACGTTCCCGGCATCTCTGTGACGGATCCGGCCGAGGTGTGGAAGCTCTCCGACACGATCGTCACGTAAGTCCGACTTCCTCACGTCCCTGTGACGCCTCTCCCACGCCCCCCTCACGTCCTGGGCTCCTCATGGGGGTCACAGCCTGCCAGGGCCCCCATGAGGAGCCCAGGACCTCCCTCGGACGGCCGACAGCGCCGCGAACCCCCGCCCGGCCAGCCGCCCGCCCCCTACTCCCCCCGCTTCGCCGCGTGCCGCCGCGTGTAAAGCTTCTCCCGCAGCTCCATCGCGCCCGGATGGCCATCCCCGGGCCACGGAGTCAGCAGCAGGAGCAGGCGGGCGTCGGCGGTGGCCTCGACGCGGTGGCGTTCGCGGGGCTCGATCTCCACGAGGGTGCCTTGGGGGCCGCGGATGTCGCCGCCGTTGCCGGTCATCTTGACCTCGCCGGCGAGGACCAGGACGAAGGCGCGCTCGTGCACCTCGTGCTCCTCGAGGCTCTCCCCCGCCGCCAGGTCGAGCGCGATGACGCGGGCGTCCTCGCTCGAGGAGAGGATCTCCGGCAGGCGCGGCTTCAGGTTCAACTCGTCAAGGTTCCAGCTCTTCACCCGATTGCTCCCTTCCCGTCGCCGGCAAACGGTGCCCGGCCAGACCGACACTGTGTACCCCGTCGATCCTAACGGCGCCTCCTGATTCTCCACGAGAAATGTGGAAATTATCTTCCGGTCGCCGCTCCTGTGGTACAAGTGGGTGGCCTTGTCGGATCGCTCCAATCCGCTGCTCGAGGCGCACCGCTTGCTGCGGCGGGGGCCGATCTCCGAGGAGCGCTGGAGTCAACTGGTCGCCAAAGACCGCGATTGGGAGCGCAGCTACCGCGGCCGCTGGGCGCACGACAAGGTCGTCCGCTCGACCCACGGCGTCAACTGCACCGGCTCCTGCTCCTGGAACGTCTACGTCAAGGACGGCCTGATCACCTGGGAGTCGCAGGCGGTCGACTACCCCTCGCCGGGCGCCGACATGCCCGACTACGAGCCGCGCGGCTGCCCCCGCGGCGCCTCCTTCTCCTGGTACACGTACTCGCCACTGCGGGTCAAGTACCCCTACGTGCGCGGCAGCCTGCTGGAGATGTACCGCGAGGCGCGCGGGCGCCTCGGCGACCCGGTCGAGGCCTGGGCGGAGATCGCCGGCGACCCGGAGAAGACCCGCACCTACAAGCGCCAGCGCGGCAAAGGCGGCTTCGTCCGGGCGAGCTGGGACGAGGTCGTCGAGCTGATCGCCGCCGCCCACGTCGACACGATCCGCCGCTACGGCCCCGACCGCGTCGTCGGCTTCTCGCCGATCCCGGCGATGTCGATGGCCTCCTACGCCGCCGGCACCCGCTTCCTCTCGCTGATCGGCGGCACGATCCTCTCCTTCTACGACTGGTACGCCGACCTGCCCCCCGCCTCGCCCCAGTCCTTCGGCGACCAGACCGACGTGCCCGAGTCCGGCGACTGGTGGAACGCCGGCTACCTGATCGTCTGGGGGACCAACCTGCCGACGACCCGCACCCCCGACGCCCACTTCATGACCGAGGCCCGTTACCGCGGCCAGAAGGTCGTCGTCGTCTCCCCCGATTACGCCGAGCACACCAAGTTCGCCGACCACTGGCTGGCCGCCGAGCCCGGCACCGACGGCGCGATGGCGATGGCGATGGGCCACGTGATCCTGAAGGAGTTCTACGTCGAGCGCCAGGTGCCGTACTTCCAGGACTACGCCCGCCGCTTCACCGACCTGCCGCTGCTGGTGACGCTGCGCGAGCGCGACGGCGCCTACGTCCCCGACCGGCTCCTGCGCGCCTCCGACCTCGCCGCGGACGGCGGCGAGAGCGAGCATGCCGAGTGGAAGCCGGTCCTCCTCGACGGCCGCACCGGGGAACCGGCGGTCCCCAAGGGCTCGGTCGGCCACCGTTACGGCGAGCCCGGCGACTGGAACCTGAAGCTGGACGGGATCGAGCCGGTGCTGACGCTGATCGACCGCGGCGGCAAGGCGGTGCCGATCGACCTGCCGCGCTTCGACGTCGGCGAGAGCGAGGGCGGCGACGTCGTGCGCCGCGGGGTGCCGACGATGCGGGTCGGCGACCACCTGGTGACGACGGTGCTCGACCTCGCCCTCGCCAACTACGGCGTCGGCCGCCCCGGCCTGCCCGGCGAGTGGCCCTCAGGCTACGAGGACCCGCGTCCCTACACCCCCGCCTGGCAGGAGTCGATCACCGGCGTGAAGGGCGAGATGGTGGCCAAGGTGGCGCGCGAGTTCGCCCGCAACGCGGAGCTGACCGAGGGCCGCTCGATGATCGCGATGGGCGCCGGGACCAACCACTGGTTCCACTCCGATCAGGTGTACCGGACCTTCCTCGCGCTGGTCCAGCTCTGCGGCTGCGAGGGGGTGAACGGCGGCGGCTGGGCGCACTACGTCGGCCAGGAGAAGGTGCGGCCGCTGGCCGGCTGGCAGACCGTCGCCTTCGCCCTCGACTGGACGCGGCCGCCGCGCCACCAGTCGGGGACGCCGTTCTTCTACCTGGCCAGTGGCCAGTGGCGCTACGAGCGCAGCCTCGCCTCCGACTTCGCCTCGCCGCTCGGCCGCGGGCTCCTGGACGGCCGCCACGTCGCCGACGTCAACGCGCTCGGCGCGCGGCTCGGCTGGCTGCCGTCCTTCCCGAGCTTCGACCGCTCGAGCCTCGACCTCGCCGCGGAGGCCGAAGGGGCCGGCAAGGAGGTCGCCGACCACGTCGTCGACGAGCTGCGCGACGGGCGGCTGGGCTTCGCCTGCGAAGACCCCGACGCGCCGCAGAACCACCCGCGGGTGATGACCGTGTGGCGCGCCAACGTCCTCGGCTCCTCCGGCAAGGGCCACGAGTTCTTCCTCAAGCACCTGCTCGGCGTGCCCGACAGCGCCGTGCGGGCCGAGGAGTCGCCGCCGGAGCTGCGCCCGCGCGACGTCACCTGGCGCGATGAGGCACCGGAAGGGGCGCTCGACCTCCTCACCACGATCGACTTCCGGATGACCAGCAACGCGCTCTTCTCCGACGTCGTCCTGCCCGCCGCCACCTGGTACGAGAAGGTCGACCTCTCGAGCACCGACCTCCACCCCTTCGTCCACACCTTCAACCAGGCGGTGCCGCCGCCCTGGGAGGCGAAGACCGACTGGGACGCCTTCGCGAAGATCGCCGAGCGCTTCTCCGAGCTGGCCGAGAGGCACCTCGGCGTGCGCCGTGACGTCGTCGCCGCGCCGCTCCTGCACGACAGCCCCGACGAGATCGCCCAGCCGCTCGGCGAGGTCCGCGACTGGAAGGCCGGCGAGTGCGAGCCGGTGCCGGGACGGACGATGCCGAAGCTGATCGTGGTCGAGCGCGACTATCCGCGGACGGCGGAGAAGTGGAAGGCGCTCGGGCCGCTGGTCGAGGAGCAGGGGACCGCGGTGAAGGGCGCCAAATGGGTGGCCGACGAGGAGGTGGCCGAGCTCGCGGCGCGCAACGGCACGGTGCGCGGCGGCATCGCCGACGGCCGGCCCTCGTTGGAGCGGGTCGACCATGCCTGCGAGGCGATCCTCGCCCTGTCGGGCACCACCAACGGCCGCCTCGCGGTGGAGGGCTTCCGCTCGCTGGAGGAGAGCACCGGCCTCGAGCTCGCCGACCTGGCGGGGAGCCGCGGGGGCGACCGGATCGAGCTCGCCGACGCCCGCGTGCAGCCGCGCACCGTCATCACCTCGCCGGAGTGGTCGGGGATCGAGGCGCACGGGCGGCGCTACGCGCCGTTCACGGTGAACGTCGAGCGGGAGAAGCCCTGGCACACGCTCTCCGGCCGCATGCACCTCTACCTCGACCACGCCTGGATGCTCGAGCTCGGTGAGGGCCTGCCGACGTTCCGCCCGCCGCTCCGCCACAAAGCGATCTACGGCGACGATCCGGCGGCGGAGGGCAACGGCCACCGCGAGCTCACCCTCCGTTATCTCACCCCACACTCGAAGTGGTCGATCCACTCCGAGTACCAGGACAACCTCCACATGCTGACCCTCTTCCGCGGCGGCGGCATGCTGTGGGTGAGCCGCGAGGACGCCGAGGCGCTGGAGATCGCCGACGGCGACTGGGTCGAGGCGCACAACCGCAACGGTGTGATCGCCTGCCGCGCCGCCGTGTCCCACCGCATCCCCGAGGGCGTCTGCATGATGTACCACTCCAAGGACAAGCACCTGAACGTGCCGCTGACCGAACAGGAAGGCAAGCGCGGCGGCACCGACAACTCGCTCACCCGGATCGTGATGAAGCCGACCCACTTCATCGGCGGCTACGCGCAGCTGTCCTTCGGCTTCAACTACTACGGGCCGACCGGGTCACAACGCGACGAAGTGACGGTACTGCGAAAGCGCGAGGCGGAGGTGGTGTTCGAATGACGATCCGGGCCCAGGTGGCGATGGTGATGAACCTCGACAAGTGCATCGGCTGCCACACCTGTTCGGTCACCTGCAAGCAGGTGTGGACGAACCGACCGGGCGCCGAGTACGTCTGGTTCAACGACGTCGAGACGAAGCCCGGGGTCGGCTACCCGAAGCGCTGGGAGGACCAGGAGCACTGGAAGGGCGGCTGGGAGCTCGACCGCAAGGGCCGCCTGCGGCTCAAGGCGGGCGGGCGGCTCAAGAAGCTGGCGACGATCTTCTCCAACCCCGACCTGCCGGAGATCGACGACTATTACGAGCCCTGGACCTACGACTACGAGAAGCTGATCACGGCGCCGCTGTCCAAGCACGACCCGGTGGCGCGCGCCCGCTCGCAGCTGACCGGGCAGCCGCTGGAGGAGATCAAGTGGGGGCCGAACTGGGACGACAACCTGGCGGGCGCGCCGGAGCGCATCCACCAGGACCCGCTCACCGACGGCATCCAGGAGCAGGTGAAGGCGACCTACGAGCAGGCGTTCATGTTCTACCTGCCGCGGATCTGCGAGCACTGCCTGAACCCCTCCTGCGTCGCCTCCTGCCCCTCCGGCGCGATGTACAAGCGCGAGGAGGACGGCATCGTCCTGGTCGACCAGGAGAAGTGCCGCGGCTGGCGCTTCTGCGTGTCCGGCTGTCCCTACAAGAAGGTGTACTTCAACCACAAGACCGGCAAGGCGGAGAAGTGCACCCTGTGTTACCCGCGGATCGAGGCGGGGCTGCCGACGATCTGCTCGGAGACCTGTGTGGGACGCATCCGTTACATCGGCCTGGTCCTCTACGACGTCGACCGGGTCGAGGCGGCCGCCTCGGTCCCCGACCCACACGAACTGCTGGACGCCCAGCGCGATGTCTTCCTCGACCCCGAGGACCCCGACGTGCGCGAGCGGGCGGCGCGCGACGGCATCCCCGACGACTGGATCGAGGCGGCGCGGCGCTCGCCGGTGTACGCGCTCGCCCACCGTTACGAAGTGGCGCTGCCGCTGCACCCGGAGTTCCGCACCCTGCCGATGGTGTGGTACGTGCCGCCGCTCTCGCCGATCGTCAGCGCGCTCGAAGAGGACGGCTACGAGGCCGATCCCGACCAGGTCTTCCCGGCGATCGACTCGATGCGGATCCCGGTCGACTATCTCGCCAACCTGCTCGCCGCCGGGGATTCGGAGCGGATCCGCGGAGTGCTGCGCCGGCTGGCGGCGATGCGCGGCCACATGCGCAAGCGCGAGGTGCTGGGCGAGCACGACGACGCGATGCCCGCCTCGGTCGGGATGAGCGTCGATGACGTCGAGGACATGTACCGGCTGCTGGCGATCGCCAAGTACGACGACCGCTACGTGATCCCGCAGGCGCACGCCGAGCTGGGCGAGCGGCTGATGGAACAGCAGGGCGCCTGCGGCCTCGACTTCGAGGGCGGCCCCGGCAACTGCGGCGCGGTGGCGCCGGACCGGGGCGCCGACACCGAGGGGTTCATGCTCGAAGGCGAACCGGGCGGGGTCGACCTCGACCTGGTGAAGATGGCGGGCGGGCGCCGTCGCGACGGCGGCGCTGGTCCGGGCGGAGGCGGGGCCTGATGGCGCTGCGCGGCCGGCGACGCGAGCGCGCGACGCGGGTCTACGAACTCTGCTCGCTCTCGCTCCGCTATCCCGACGCGGAGCTGGACGCGGCGGCGCCGGAGCTTCGGGCGGCCGTCGCGGAGCTGCCGCGCGGGGACGCGCGAGCGGCGCTCGAGCGCTTCTTCGAGTGGTGGGAGGCGACCGCGGCGCCGGCGCGCGCCGCGCACTACGTCGAGGCGATCGACCTCAACAAGCGCTCCGGCCTCTACCTCACCTTCTACTCCGACGGCGACAAGCGCGAGCGCGGCGCCGTCCTGGTGCGGCTGAAGCAGCTCTACCGCGCCGCGGGCCTGCCGCTCGAGGGCACCGAGCTGCCCGATTACTTGCCGGTGATGCTCGAGTTCGCCGCCACCGCGCCGGGCGGCCGGGGCGAGATCGTCCTGCGCGAGAACCGCGCCGCGCTGGAGCTGGTGCGGCTGGCGCTGCGCGACCTGGGCAGCCCGTACGCCGACCTCCTCGACGCGACCTGCGCGGCGCTCGGCGAGGCCTCGGCGACGGAGCGGGCGCTGGCCGGGCGGCTGGCGGCGGGCGGGCCGCCGCAGGAGCTGGTCGGCCTCGAGCCCTTCGCGCCGCCCGAGGTCATGCCGAGCACGGGGGCCCGACGGTGAGCGCGGGCAAGATCCTGCTCTGGGTCATCCTGCCCTACGTCGCGATCACCACCTTCGTGGTCGGCCACTGGTGGCGCTACCGGCGCGACCAGTTCGCCTGGACGAGCCGCTCCACCCAGCTGCTCGACCGCCGCGTGCTCGGCTGGGCGAGCCCGGCCTTCCACTACGGCGCCCTCGCCGCGGTCGGCGGGCACGTGATCGGCCTCTGCATCCCGGAGTCCCTGACCGCCTCGGTCGGCATCTCGGAGGGCTTCTACCGCTGGTTCGCGGGCGTCGCCGGCGGGGTCGCCGGGCTGGTCACGCTGGTCGGCTTCCTCGGGCTCATCTACCGGCGCACCACCAGCCCGCGGGTGCGGCGGACGACCACCCGGGTCGACATGCTCACCTACTTCTTGCTCACGGTGCTGATCCTGATGGGCTGCTGGATGACCTTCGGCCACACGCTCTTCACCGACGACCCCTACAACTACCGCTCCTCGATCGCCGACTGGTGGCGCTCGATCTTCTACCTCGACCCCGACGTCGGGGCGGTCGAAGGGGCGCCGCTGATCTACCAGCTGCACGCGATCGTCGCCTGGTCGTTCTGGGCGCTGTTCCCGTTCAGCCGCCTCGTCCACGCCTGGAGCATCCCACTGCAGTACGTAGGCAGGCCCTACATCCTCTACCGTCGGCGGTACCGTGCAGACAGCAGCGGTTTCAGGCGTTCAATTTAAATTTCACACTGTCGATGTGCAAAAATCGGAGGCATCTTGGACCTGCCCGGTAACAACGAGGGCGTCCTCAACCAGCGGACGCGGGCGGAGATCTTCTCCTGGCTCGTCGAGCAGCGGGGTCCCGCCAGCACCGAGGCGATCGCCAAATCGCTCGAGCTGCACCCCAACGGGGTCCGCCGCCACCTGGAGCGGATGCACGAGGCGGGGCTGGTCGAGCGCAGCCGCAGCAAAGGCCGGCGCGGGCGGCCCGGGGACCTCTGGTCGGTAGCGCCCGGCGCGGCGCCCGCGGGCCAGCGGCCGACCGGCTACGCGGACCTCGCCCGCTGGCTCGCGCGCGCGATCCCGAGCGGCCGCAACCGGCTCCGCGAGGTCGAGAAAGCGGGCCGGGACATCGGCCGCGAACTCGCGCCCGCGGGGAAGGTCGAGGATCCGGTCGAAGGGTTCCGCCAGACCGTCGCCTCGCTCGGCTTCGCGCCCGCGCTCGAAACGAAAGAGGACGGCGGCTTCGTCTGCCGGCTCGAAAACTGCCCGTACCGGGCGTCGGTCATGGAGAACCAGGACGTGGTCTGCGCGCTGCACAAGGGGATCACCAGCGGCCTGCTCGCCGAGCTCCTGCCGGACACCCAACTGACCGGCTTCGAACCGCACGATCCGGAGCGCGCCGGCTGCGTCGCCGTCGTCTCGGGGTCGGTCGACGGTGGCGATTGAGCCGGCGGCGCCGCCGGCGACCGCCCCGCGTCCAGGAGGTCGGTGCCGGCACCGGGCGGCGCCGATCCGCGAGGGGGAGCTGCGGCCGACCGACGTCGTCGGCGCCTTCTTCGTCTGCGGCCTCGTCTTCCTCGCCGCCGCCGCGGTAGCGGCGATCGTCCAGGCCCTCGCGCCCTGGCCCTGGGGACGCTGGCTGGCCCTGCACCTCGCCTTCGTCGGCGGCGTCTCGCCGCTGGTCCTCGGCGCGAGCCAGTTCTTCGTCGGCGCCTTCCTCGCCACCGACCCGCCGCCGCGCCGCCTCGTGCGCGCGCAGCTGGCGACCTGGGTCCTCGGCGCGATCGGGCTCGCCGTCGCCGTCCCCGAGGGGGTGGGCGCGGGCGTCTGGATCGCCGTCGGGCTCCTCCTCGCCTCGCTCGCGCTGTGGGGAGCGGCGATCGCGACGATGTGGCGGCGCTCCCTGCGCCGCTCGCCGTGGGGAGCGGCCTGGTACGCGAGCGGCGCGCTCTTCCTCGGCCTCGGGGTGATCGCCGGGTCGCTGCTCGCCCACAACGTCCCCTGGACCCACGGCGGCCTCCTCGGCGCCCACATGTCGCTCAACCTGGCGGGCTGGTTCGGCGGCTCGATCGTCGGCACCCTGCACACCTTCTTCCCCTCGCTGACCCAGACGAGGCTGCGCCACCCGCGCCTGCAGGGCCTCGCCTTCGTCGCCTGGAACGGCGGCGTGGCGGCGCTGGCGGTCGGGTACGCCTGGACGGTCGACCCGCTCGCGGTCGGCGGCTGGCTCGCCCTCTGCGTCGGCACGCTCGCCCTGCTGGTCAACGTCGTCGCCTCCCTGCGCGACGCGCCCCGGCCGCTGTCGCTGCCCGCTCGCCTGGTCGGCGCGGCACAACCGTTCCTGCTCGCGGCGCTCGTGGTGGCGACCGTCGCCGCGCTCGACCGCGGGCCCTCGGGGGCGCTCGTCGGGGCGACGCGGGACACCGTCGGCACGCTCCTGGTCGCGGGCTGGATCGGGCTCACCGTGCTCGGCTCGCTCCTGCACCTGCTGGCCGTGGTGGTGCGGGTGCGCGGCGGGTACAAGGCCCGCATGCCCGACCCGCGCCCGCGGCTCGACGGCATCGTCGCGGCGCTGGCGATGCTGGCGGTGGCGGCGCTCGCGCTGGCCCAGGAAGGCGGCCCGGGCGCCCTGCACACCCCGGCGAAGTGGCTCCTGGTGGCCGTCTACGTCGTGCTGGCGGCGCAGGTCGCCCGGCTCGCCGGCCGCGTCCTCCTCAACGCCCGCCCGAGCATCTGATGGCGAAACGTGCCGAGGCCCTGCAGCCCCTCTCCCGCGAGCACCTCGCTGCGCTCCTCGCCGCGCGCAAGCTGCGACAGGCGGAGGACCTCGAGGTCGCCGCGCGCGAGTTCGTCGCCTTCTGGGAGAAGGAGGGCCGGAAGCACTTCATCATCGAGGAGGACGTGCTGCTCCCCGGCTGGGCGGCCTACGGTGAGCTCGACCGCCCCGGCGTCACGCGGATGCTCGAGGAGCACATCGCGATCCGCCGCGAAGCGCTGCGGCTGGAGGCGGGCGAGCTCACGCTCGAGCAGGTCCACGCCTTCGGCGACCTCTTGCACGATCATGTCCGCTTCGAGGAGCGCCAGCTGTTCATGGCCGCCGAAGCGGCGCTCGATCCGGACGCCTTGCAGCGCCTCGGGGAGCGGATCGAGGCGGCCGAGGCGGCCCACCCGTAGCCGCGGCAGCCCGCCCATGCTATTTTTTACACTCATAGTGTCTAAAAGACGGATCCAGGAGGACCCATCAAATGGCCTACGTGATCACCGAGCCGTGCATCGGCACCAAGGACAATTCATGCGTCGAGGTCTGCCCGGTCGACTGCATCCACCCGACTCCTGACGAGGAGGGCTACGAGGCGTCCGAGATGCTCTTCATCGACCCCGATGAGTGCATCGACTGCGATGCCTGCGTCGAGGCCTGCCCCGTGGATGCGATCTACCCCGAGGACATGGTCCCGCCCGAGTGGCAGAAGTACATCGCGATGAACGCCGACTACTACAAAGAGAGCCAGGGGACTCCCGGTTGATCCCCCTAGCGGCGTCCGCGCCGCTCGTCGCGGTCGAGCTGGTGGCGGCCTCGATCTGGATCGGCGGCCTGGTCGCGATCTTCATCGTCGCCCGGACGGCCTCCGCCACGCTCGGCCCGACGGACCGGATCGCCTTCTTCCGGTCCCTCGGCCGCACCTACGCGATCGTCGGCCCCCTCTCGCTCCTCGTCGCCCTCGCCGCGGGCGCGATCCTGCTCGACGACCACTCCTGGGACGGCCTCCTGATCGCCACCGCGATCGTCGCCGGCGCCCTCATCCTCGCCCTCGTCACCGGCATGGCCCAGGCCCGCGCGATGACCCGCCTGCGCCGCCGCGCCCTCAAAGAGCCCACCCTCGACGACCGCGTCCACCGCGGCGCCACCCTGGCTGCCGCGTTGCGCGCCGTGATCGGCGTCCTCAGCCTGGCGCTGGTGATCCTCGCCGCGGCCCTGATCGCCTGAGGCCGGGGTACGGGGAGGGATGGGGACCCGCTGGCCGGCGTCCGGAAGGGGTCCAGGCCCCGCAAGCTGTCGCCCGGAAGGGACGGGGCCCCGCAAGCTGTCGCCCGGTTGGGGACGCGCCCCTCTCGCCACGGCCCGGGC
>CALCIA010000191.1 GCA_937907435.1 uncultured Actinomycetes bacterium | reverse complement strand
CACAGCCTGCCCGGGCCGTGGCGAGAGGGGCGCGACCTTCCCCGGGCGACAGCTTTAGGGGCCTGAACCCTTCCCGGGCGCCGGCCAGCGGCCACCCATCCCTTCCCAACCCGCACCCCCGGAACCAACCATCTAGGCTGCGCCTCATGGGGATGACGGTCGCGCCGTTCTTGATGTTCGAAGGGGATGCGGAGGAGGCGCTCGGCCTCTATGTCTCGGCCTTCGAGGACGCCGAGGTCGTTGAGGATCGGCGCTTCGGTAAGGACGGGGCCGGGGCCGAGGGGACGATCGAGGCCGCGGTGTTGCGGCTCGGCGAGCAGCGGGTGCGCCTCTTCGACAGTCCGGTCGAGCATGCCTTCGGCTTCACGCCCGCGGTCTCGCTGTTCGTCGAACTGGACTCGGCCGCGGAGGTGGACGCGGCCTTCGAGAAGCTCTCCGCCGGGGGCGGGGTCTTGATGGGGCTGGGCGAGTACCCGTTCAGCCCGCACTTCGCCTGGATCAACGACCCCTTCGGCGTCTCCTGGCAGCTGACCGTGAAGATCGCCTCGTGAGGCTCCGGGGGTAGTGGGCGTAACTGGGCTCGAACCAGTGACCTCCAGCTTGTCGAGCTGGCGCTCTCCCAACTGAGCTATACGCCCCGGGGCGCCGGAATGTAGCAGCGCGGCTGAGTCGGCGAAGGCACGCCCCGGTCGGCGCCGAGGCCATGCCGGGACCGCCCGCTCGATTACCCGGTTTTCGAGGTTCTTCCCTGGAGAGTGCAACTTTTGCGGCGAGGAGGGGTTTAGGGGGCGTCGTCGAAAACACGGCGGCCGAAACTTCAAAGCTTGAGGACCGACGAGCCGGTGACACCTTCGTCGCTGGTGGTACGTCCTTCGGAAACAAGGGGCCCCATCTCGGGGCCCTTTTCCGTTCTGGCGCGCATTCGGTCGGCTGTGGGACGATTCGGCGCGTGGACGACGCGATCGCGACCTATCGCGCGGCGACCGAGGCCAACGACATCGACGGGATCATGTCGGCGATCGCGCCCGGCGCCGAGCTGCCGTCGCCGCTGTCCGGGCGGATGGTGTTCCGCGGCTCGGCCGACCTGCGGGTGCTGCTGGGCGCCGTGTACTCGACCCTGAGCGACCTCCACTGGCAGGAGGAAATCGGGGACGGGGCCGCCCGGGTGCTGATCGGTGACTTCAAGGTGGGGCCTCTGCGGGGGACCGACGCGATGGCGTTCGACCTGGCCGAGGACGGTCGGATCCGGCGAATCCGCCCCCACCTGCGTCCCTGGCTCGCGACCACCTTGTTCGCGCTCCTGCTCGGCCCGCAGGTCGCACGTCACCCCGGGGTCGTCCTGCGCGCGCTGCGCAACGGCCCGCCCGCCTGAGCGCGCCGCGGGCGTGATCCGGGCGCACGCAAATGCGTCGTGACGACCGCGTTCACAAAATCCGCGGGTCGAGTCGCCATAATCGGCGCGTGAACTCGACCGAGACGCCGGGCGGGTCGGGGATTCCGGCCGGCTGGTACGACGATCCGAGCGGCGAAGGGCTGCGTTGGTGGGACGGCGAGCAGTGGACCGAACACGTCCACACCGCCGAGAGCGCCGCCGCGGCGACCGGCGCCGTCGCCGAGGAGGCCTCGCGCGAAGGCAAGCCGCCGCGGGACCTGGTGAAGCTGCGCGAATCGATCCGCGAGCGCGGGGTCAAAGCGGTCGGCATGGTCCTCGGCGGGGTCGTGGTGGTGATCGTGGTGATCGCGCTGCTCGTGTCCGGCGGCTCCGACAACACGAGCGGCGGCGCCGAACCCGGTGCCGGGGGTGCGGGGACGACGAAGACCGGCACGAGCGCCAAGCAGGCCCAGATCAAGAAGATCAACCAGAAGCTGAAGAACCAGAACCTCTCGCCGGCGCAGCGCAAGAAGCTGCAGGCACAGAAGAAGAAGCTCCAGGGCGGCAACGCCGCCAAGGGCACGCAGCAGGGCGAATGAGCGGGACGGCCGTCGCGCGGCCGCCCCGGTCCCATCCGCCGCGCCCCGCCGGGCGCGTCCTCAGGCGTTGAAGCTCATCGCCACCTGGGTCAGCCGGATCGCGTTCCCGGAGGGATCGCGGAAGCCGGCGTCGATCCCGTAGGGCCGCTCTTCCGGCGCTTCGGAGAACTCGACCCCGTTGGCGCGGAGCCGCTCGTAGTCGGCGCGGCAGTCGTCGGTGGTGAGGAAGACCGTGCCCGCGAAGCCCTTCGCGGAGAGGTCGCGGATCTGCTCCTGGGTCGCCGGGTCGAGCATCGGTTCGCCCGGGATCGCCATCAGCACGATCGAGACGTCCTCCTGTCCGGGCGGGCTCACCGTCAGCCAGCGGAAGTCACCCATCTCGGGCATCGTCACGTCGGCCCGCACCTCGAATCCCACCTTCTCGGTCCAGAACCGCAGCGCCTCCTCCTGGTCGTGGACCCACAGCTGCGCGTTGGCGATCTTCATCTCGTCCTCCTGTCTTCCGTTTCGAAATCGACTGTGAGTCGACTCTAGGAACCGGCCGGCGGCCTGTCTTCTCGAAACGTGCGCTTTCGCGGGCGGGCGTAGGCGCGGACGACGCAGCCGGGGAGGACGGCGAAGGCGGAGGCGGGCGGGAACGACGCGCGATACTCCGTCGGCGTCTTGCCGAAGTTCCGTTTGAAGCTCGTCGTGAAGGAGCCGACGCTCGTGAGGCCGACGTCGAGGCAGATCTCGGCGACCGAGCGGTCGGTGTTGCGCAGCAGCGCCACGGCGCGCTCGAGCCGGCGCGTCAGCAGGTAGGAGTGCGGGGACTCGCCGAAGGCGCGGCGGAACTCGCGGCTGAAGTGGGCGCGCGAGAGGCCCGCCGCCGCGGCCATCTGCTCGACCCCGAGCGGCTCGGCGTAGCGCGCGTCGGCGAGGTCCTTGGCGCGCAGCAGGTGCCGGGCGGGCGGGGCGAACGCCATCATCTTCAGAGTCTAGGCTCGCGGGCTCGTGATCGGGACCTATGCAGCCGCCCTCGCCGTGTGCGTGGCCTCGCTCGCCATCGGGGGGGCGGCGATCGCCCTCTGCGGGCGGCCCGGCTGGTCGTGGACGGCGGCCCCGGTCGGCCTCGCGATCCTCTGCGCGGTCTGCTGGGCGACGGTGCGGCTGCCCGGCCACGGGCAGGTCTCGGCGATCGTCGTCCTCCTCCTGCTCGCCGCCTCGCTCGCCTACCTGCAGGGGCGCGGCGGCTGGCGCGCGCCGCTGGCGCAGGGCTGGCCGGTCTTCGTCCTCGCCGCGCTCGGCGCCTCGCTGCCGTTCATCGTCGAAGGCCACTTCGGCATCCTCGGCACCAGCTTCAACCCGGACATGTCCCAGCACCTGCTGGCCGCCGACCAGCTCGCCCACGGCCACTCCGGCCAGCTGATCCGCCAGGGCTACCCGCTCGGCCCGCACTCGATCGTCGTCGCCCTCAACAAGGGCCTCGACATCGGCCTGGTCAAGGGCTTCAGCGGGCTGACCGTTGCGGTCGCGGTGCTGGCGCCGCTGAGCGCGCTGGCCGCCTTCCGCGATCTGCGCGCGCTGCCGCGCACGGCCGCGGCGCTCCTCGTCGGCCTCGCCTACGTCTTCGCCTCCTACTTCGCCCAGGGGGCCTTCAAGGAGGTGATGCTGGCGTTCTTCCTCCTCGGTTTCGTGCTCTTCCTGCGCGAGAGCGTGCGCGAGCCGACCGCCTCGCCGCTGCGCTTCGCCCCGGCAGCGCTGATCGCCGTGGGAGCCGTCTACACCTACAGCTTCCCGGGCCTGCTCTGGCTGCTGGGGACGGCGGTGGTGTGGGCGGTCGTCGAGCTCGGCCTCGGTTGGCTCGGGGACGACGGGCGGGACCGGGTCCGCGGCGCCGCGTCGGACCTCGCCAAGCCCGCCGGGATCGCCGTCCTTGTGCTCGTCGTCCTCGTCGCCCCCGAGATCGGGCGGATGATCGACTTCCACAAGTTCGAAACCTTCGACCCCAACGGCCCCGGTCTCGGCAACCTCTTCGGCCAGATCTCGCCGTTCGAGGCGCTCGGCATCTGGCCGTCCGGGGACTTCCGCCTCGCGCCCGGGGACGGCGCCGTCCCCGCCGCCGCCTACTACCTCGGCGCCGCCTTCGCGACCGTCCTCCTCGTCTACGGCATCTGGCGCTGCCGGCGCGATCGCGAGACCGTCGTCCTCTCCGGCCTCTTCGTCGCCGCGATCGCTTACCTCGCAGCCCGCGTCGGCGGTACCGCCTACACGGCGGCGAAGGCGATCGAGATCGCCGCCCCCCTCTGCGCCCTGACGATCCTCCTGCCGCTGACCCACCGCGCTCCGCTGTTCCTTTCGCCGGAGGGGTCGGCAAAAGGAACAGCCGGCGGGGGGGCGGCGAGCGTGGGGGACGGGGACGCGGCCGGTGGCGCGCGCGCCGGCGAGGATCGTGGCGGGACGGTGGCGACCGTCGCCTGCCTCGTCTTCTTCGCCGCCGCCGGACTCTGCTCGGCGCTCGCGCTCGCCAACGCGCCGGTCGGCCCGGGGACGTACTCGCCGGCGCTCACCGGGCTGCGCCCGCTGGTCGCGGACGGCTCGACCGTCGTCCTCGCCTCGCCCGAACTGCTCGAAGACGACCACGGCACCAACTACATCGCCTGGGAGCTGCGCGGCGGGCGCGTCTGCATCGAGACCCGCGCCGAAGCGGGCGGCGCGCCGCCCAAGGGGGTTCGTTATGTCGTCACCGAGGGGTCCCGGCACAGCCCGCCCTTCGACGGCCTGCGGGTGAAGAAGGTCGCCAAGCCCTATGTGCTCTGGGAAGTGAAGGGCCCGATCGCGAAGCAGAGCGTCTGCCCGCTGATCGCCGTCCGCCAGGCCCGCCAAGGCCCCGCCCGCTGAGCCATGTAGGCCCCGCCCGCTGAGCCGCGCAGGCCCTGCCCGACGCCCCAAGGTCCCCGCCCACGAGGCGAGTTCGCAGTTCTCCGCGCTATCCGCGGATAAGTGCGAACTCACGGGGTGGGGGCGACCGGGGGACGCGCTCCGCGGCGGCGGCCACGTACCATGGCGTCCGTGGAGGCCGCAACCGACAAGCTCGTCGTCACGCTCCCGGACGGGACGCCGCTGGAGCTGCCCGGGGGCGCGACCGGGGCCGACGCCGCCGCGGCGATCGGGCCGGGGCTGGCGAAGGCGGCGCTGGCGATCAAGGTCGACGGCGCCCTGCGCGACCTCGACGCGCCGCTGCCGGAGGGCGGGGCGGAGGTGGCGATCCTCACCGACCGTGACCCCGAGGCGCTGGAGGTGATCCGCCACGACGCCGCCCACGTGATGGCCGAGGCGGTGACCGAGCTCTACCCCGGCACCAAGGTGACGATCGGCCCGCCGATCGACTCCGGCTTCTACTACGACTTCGAGTTCCCGGACGGGGTCCGGATCACCGAGGACGACCTGCCGAAGATCGAGCAGGCGATGCAGAAGCACATCGGCGCCGACGAGCACTTCTCCCGCCGCGACGTGCCGGTGGCCGAGGCGCTCGAGATCTTCAGGTCCCAGGACCAGGGCTTCAAGGTCGAGCTGATCGAGGACCTGGTCAAGAACGAAGGCGTCGAGACCGTCTCGCTCTACCGCAACGGCGACTTCGAGGACCTGTGCCGCGGCCCGCATTCGCCGTCCACCAACCGCATCAAGGCGATCAAGCTGAGCTCGGTCGCGGGCGCCTACTGGCGCGGCGACGAGCACCGCGAGCAGCTCACCCGCATCTACGGCACCGCCTTCTTCTCGAAGAAGGACCTCGAGGCTCACCTGGAGCGGATCGCCGAGGCCGAAGCGCGCGACCACCGCCGGCTCGGCCCCGAGCTGGATCTCTTCATGCTCCGTCCCGAGGCGCCCGGCATGCCCTTCTGGCTGCCCAACGGCACGACGCTGCTGCGCCTGATCGAAACCGAGGTCCGCGAGCAGCTGCGCAAGCGCGACTACAAGGAGATCGCGACGCCGCAGGTGCTCGACGAGGGCCTCTGGCACCGCTCCGGCCACTGGGACAACTACAAGGACGAGATGTACTTCATGCAGGACGACGACCGCCGTTATGCCCTGCGGCCGATGAACTGCCCCGGCGCCTGCCTCGTCTACGGCTCCGACCGCCACAGCTACCGCGAGCTGCCGCTGCGGCTTGCCGAGTTCGGCCGGGTGAGCCGCAACGAGCGCGAGGGCGTTCTCCACGGCCTGCTGCGCGTCCGCGCCTTCACCCAGGACGACGCCCACGTCTACTGCACCGAGGACCAGATCACCGCCGAGGTGGCCTCGATCTGCGAGGCGATCGACGAGCTCTACGCGCGCTTCGGCTTCGACGACGTGAAAGTCGAGCTCTCCACCCGTCCCGACAAGTCGATGGGGACCGAGGAGCAGTGGCACAAGGCTGAAACAGCGCTGGCCGAGGCGCTCGACAGCCAGGGCCGCGAGTACGAGCTGAACCCCGGCGACGGCGCCTTCTACGGGCCGAAGATCGACTTCCACATCACCGACGCGCTCGGCCGCTCCTGGCAGTGCGGCACCTGTCAGCTCGACTTCCAGATGCCGGAGCGCTTCGACCTCTCCTACACCGGGGCCGACGACGATGCTCACCGGCCGGTGATGATCCACCGCGCCCTGCTCGGGTCGATGGAGCGCTTCGCCGGGATCCTGATCGAGCACTACGCGGGCCGCTTCCCGACCTGGCTGGCGCCGGTGCAGGCGGTCGTCCTGCCGATCTCCGACCGTCACAACGAGTACGGCCGGGAAGCCCACGACGAGCTCCGCGACCGCGGCGTCCGCGTCGCCATCGACGACCGCTCGGAGTCGATCGGGCGGAAGATCCGCGATGCCTCGCTCGGCCGCTATCCCTACATGCTGGTGGTCGGTGACCGCGAGGAGGCGGCCGGTTCGGTGGCGGTGCGCTCGCACGCCGACGGCGACCTGGGGAAGATGAGCATCGCCGACTTCGCCGCCCGGATCGAGCGGGAGACGGCGGGAACTTGAGCGGCGCGGCTTGCCAGGCGCCCGTCAGTGTCTATACTCCTCGGAACTTGACTGTGGGTACCGCAAACACTCGCCGTGGCCGCTGAGCGACCCGTGCCCACGACCCGAAGCCTCGTCCTCTTGAAGCAACTCCACTCTTACTAGTGCCGGTCCCGCGTAGGTTCGATCGGCGCCCACCAGAGCGCGACACGACGAGGATCAACGAGCGGATCCGCGTCCCCCAGGTGCGCCTGATCGGCGCCGACGGCGAGCAGCTCGGGATCGTCGACACGCCCGAGGCGCTGCGCCGCGCCCAGGCCGCCGACCTCGATCTCGTGGAGGTCGCGCCGAACTCCAAGCCGCCGGTCACCCGGATGCTCGACTACTCGAAGTACAAATACGAGCAGGAGCAGAAGCAGAAGCAGGCGCGCAAGCACCAGCAGCAGGTCAACATCCGCGAAATCAAGCTGCGGCCGAAGATCGCGGAGAACGACTACAACACCAAGAAGGGCCACGTCGAGCGCTTCCTCAAGCACGGCGACAAGGTCAAAATCACGATCATGTTCCGCGGCCGCGAGCAGGCCCACCCGGAGCGCGGTCGCGATCTCCTGCAGAAACTCTTCGAGGACCTCGGCGGCATGGCGACGATCGAGTCGGCCCCTCTCCAGGAAGGCCGCAACATGAGCATGCTGCTCGCCCCGAGCAAAGAGGCCCGCGCGGCCGAGGGGGCGGCAACCGTCCCCGACGCGGCCGAGGCCGACAGCACCAGCGCCCAGGGCTGAGTCGCCGGGAGCGGCGAGGCGCGGGGAACCCGACCCCCTCGAGGAGGACGACACCCGTTCGCGGGGAACCCGACCCCCTCCTCTCTCAAACTCGGGCTGAAATCGCCTCAGGGCGAGCAAGAGCCCTTTCGGGCCCTCGTTACAAGCCGTTCGGAGGGGGTCGGGTTCCCCGCTTCGATGGGCCTTGGATGGGACGAAGTCCACTGTTCCTCCCGGTTCTCCCAACGGTCAAGAGCCTCCGTGTGGAGTTTTGGTCGCTCAGCGACCGAAAGTCGACGCGCGCCCCGCGGGGACCCCTACGCGCTCAGGAGCTCGGGGTCCGGTGGGGAGAGGATGTCGGCGATGCGCTCGGCGGCGTGGCCGTCCCAGAGCGGGGGTGGCTCGTGCTGGGCGGTCGGTTGGTTCGCCAGGGTCGCGGGGATCTCGGCGATCGCCGCCGGGTCGAGGCCGAGCAGGGTGTTGGTGCCGAGGTCGACCGTCACCGGGCGCTCGGTGTTGGCGCGCAGGGTGAAGCAGGGGACGCCGAGGAAGGTCGTCTCCTCCTGGATGCCGCCGGAGTCGGTGAGGACGGCGCGGGCGTCGGTCTCCAGGGAGAGGAAGTCGAGGTAGCCCAGGGGCTCGATCAGCTGCAGGCCGGTGGGCGGGCTCCAGTCGGGGAGCGCCTCCATCATCTTGCGCGTGCGCGGGTGGACCGGGAAGACGACCGGCATGTCCTGGGCCAGGTGGGAGAGGTGGGCGACCGTGTCGGCCAGCAGCGGGCCGTCGACCAGCGCCGGGCGGTGCAGGGTGACGAGCAGGTAGGAGCCGGGGGAGAGGCCGAGCTTCGCCGCCGCGCCCGCCGCCGCGATCCGGTCCTGCAGCGCGACCAGCGTGTCGATCATCGTGTTGCCGACGAAGTGCATCCGTTCGGGCCCGATCCCTTCGGCGCGCAGGTTGCCGATCGCCTCCTCGGAGTGGAGGAAGAGGTGGGAGGAGAAGCGGTCGGCGACGATCCGGTTGACCTCCTCGGGCATCGAGAGGTCGAAGCTGCGCAGGCCCGACTCGACGTGGGCGACCGGCAGCTCCATCTTCGCCGCGGTCAGCACCGCCGCCAGGGTCGAGTTGACGTCGCCGGGGACGACGAGGAGGTCCGGCTTCTCGTTCTCGATCACCGGCTCCAGCCGCTCCATCGTGCGGGCGGTCTGCTGGGCGTGGGTCCCGGAGCCGACCTCGAGCATGTGGTCGGGGGCGGGCACGCCGAGCTCGTCGAGGAAGATCTCCGACATCAGTCGGTCGTAGTGCTGGCCGGTATGGACGATCGCGTGGCGGCCCTCCGGCAGGCGGCTGCGCATCGCGGCGATCACCGGCGCGGTCTTGACGAAGTTGGGTCGCGTGCCGACCACGTAGAGGATGCGCATCGGGGCGCCAGACTATCCGGGGCCGCGGTTTCGACACGCAAGCCTGGTGTCACGCCTCTGCTGGGCGCCCGCTTCTGCTTCAATGTCGGACCCGTATGCCGAAGATGAAAACTCACTCGGGCGCCAAGAAGCGCTTCAAGAAGTCCGCCAACGGCAAGATCCGCGGCCGTCACGCGTACTCCAGCCACATCCTGGAGAAAAAGTCGCCGAAGCGTAAGCGCAAGATGGGGAACCCCGCGCCGATCGCCAAGGTCGACGTGCCGAACGTCCGCAAGCTCCTCGGAGGCGGCAAGTGAGTCGCGTCAAGCGCAGCGTCCACGCGCGCAAGAAGCGGCGCAAGGTCCTGAAGGAAGCCAAGGGCTACTTCGGGCGCAAGCATTCTTCCTACCGGTTCGCCAAAGAGCAGGTGCAGCGGTCGGGCATGTACGCCTACCGCGACCGGCGCAACAAGAAGCGGACCTTCCGCCGGCTCTGGATCACCCGGATCAACGCCGCCGCGCGGCTGGAGGGCATGAGCTACTCCGAACTGATGAACGGCCTCAACAAGGCCGAGGTCGAGGTGAACCGCAAGATGCTGGCCGAGATCGCCGTCTCGGACCCCGAAGGGTTCCGCCGATTCGTGGAGATAGCCCGGGAGGGTGCGGCCGCCTGAGCGCAGGCTGACACTTCTGACTCTTCCGGGCGGGCCGCGAAAGCGGCCCGTTTCGCGTTTCAGGAGGGGTTCGAGGGAGCCGAGAAGAAACCAGCATCACCAACACCAGCCATCACCAAACACAAGTCAAACGCCGATGATCGAAAGCAAGGACAACGAGAAGCTGAAGCTGGTCCGCAAGCTGCGGGAGCGCAAGCACCGCGAGCGGGAGGGCCTGTTCGTGACCGAGGGCGAGGACCTGCTCGAGGCAGGGCTCGCCGCCGGCGCCACGCCGCGCTTCGTCCTCGTCACCCCCGGAGCGTGGTCGACCTTCGGTCCGGCCTCCGACGCGCGGTCGTCCTTGAGTCCGGTAGCCGGACCGAAGATCGACCACGGCGAGGGTGGCGGACGAAAGGACGACCGCGGCGGGGGAGCGGGTATCGATTTCGATGAGGTCGACCCCGAGCTCCTTGCCGGCGCCTCCTCGCTCGGCTCCGGGACGCGCGCGATTGCGGTCTGGGCGCGGCCCGAGGCGGTCGCCCCTGCCGCGCCCTGCGTCTACCTGGACGGGGTCGGCGATCCTGGCAACGTGGGGACGATCGTCCGCACCGCCCACGCGCTGCTCGACGCGACCGTCGCCCTCGGTCCCGGCTGCGCCGACGCCTTCGGTCCCAAGGCGACCCGGGCCAGCATGGGATCGCTCTTCGCCCGCCCGCCGGCGAGCGTCGCCGGGGTCGCGGACACGCCGGAGCCCCGCGTCGCGCTGGTCGCCCACGGCGGCGACGGGCTCGGGGCGCTGGCCGGCGCCGCCACCCTCTGCCTGGGCGCCGAGCGGGAGGGGCTTCCCGAGGCCGTCCTCGCCGCCTGCGAGCGCACCGCGACGATCCCACTGAAGGGCGGCGCCGAGTCCCTCAACGTCGCCGCGGCGGCGGCGATCGCCTGCGAGCGGATATCGTCGCCCGTCATGTCAGTGGAGCGGCCCGATGCTTGAGCAGATCGAGAAGATCCGGGTCGAGGCCACGGAGGGCATCGTCAAGGCCTCCTCGAGCGCCGAGCTGGAGGAGCTGCGGGTCAAGTTCCTCGGCCGCAAAGCGGAGCTGACCCAGATCCTGCGCGGGATCGCCCAGCTGCCGCCGGAGGAGCGCGGCCCCGTCGGCGGTGCCGCCAACAAGGGCCGCAAGGAGCTCGAGGCGCTGATCGCGCGGTCCGCCGAGCGCCTCGACGCCGCCGAGCTCGACGCGAAGCTCGTCGCCGACCGGGTCGACGTGACGATGCCCGGCGCGCCGCCGCGGCCGGTCGGCCACCAGCACCTCATCACCCGCACCACGCGGCTGATCGAGGACATCATGGTCGGGCTCGGCTACGAGGTCGCCGAAGGCCCCGAGATCGAGCACGACTACTACAACTTCACCGCCCTGAACCACCCGGTCGGCCACCCGGCCCGCCAGCTCCAGGACACCTTCTACGTCCAGTCCCACCCCGACGTGCTGCTGCGCACGCACACCTCGCCGATGCAGATCCGGGCGATGGAGACGCAGGGCCCGCCGATCTTCATCGTCATCCCCGGCAAGGTCTACCGGCGGGACTCCGACGCCACCCACAGCCCGATGTTCCACCAGATGGAGGGCCTCGCGATCGCCGAGGGGCTGACCCTCGCCGACCTGCAGGGGACGCTGCTGGCGATGTCGAGGGCGCTCTTCGGCGACACCCGCGAGGTGCGCCTGCGGCCGCACTACTTCCCCTTCACCGAGCCGAGCGTCGAGGTCGACGTCTCCTGCTTCCAGTGCGAGGGCACCGGCGTCCTCGCCGATGGCGGCCGCTGCAACCTCTGCAAGGGCCAGGGCTGGATCGAGATCCTCGGCGCCGGGATGGTCGACCCGAACGTGCTCGGCTTCGTCGCCGAGAAGGGCTACGACCCGGAGCGCGTGCAGGGCTTCGCCTTCGGCCTCGGGATCGAGCGGGTGGCGATGCTGCGCCACTCCGTCCCCGATCTGCGGCGCTTCTTCGACAACGACGTGCGGATGTTGGAGCAGTTCGCATGAGGGTCCCGTACACGTGGCTGCGCGAGTACTGCGACCCCGGCCTCCCCGTCGAGGAGCTGGCCGACCGGCTGGTGATGACCGGCACCGAGGTCGAGCGGATCGACGTCGTCGGCCCGCCCAAGCCCGACAACTTCGTGATCGGCAAGGTCACCGAGGCGGTCCAGCACCCCGACGCCGACCGGCTGCGCGTCTGCACGGTCGAGGTCGGCGAGGACGGCCCGCGCACGATCGTCTGCGGCGCCCCCAACGTCGGCGCCGGCCAGACCGTCGCCGTGGCGCTCCCCGGCGCGCGGATGCCCGGCGGGGACAAGCTGCGCAAGGCGAAGCTCCGCGGGGTCGCCTCCGAAGGGATGATCCTCGCCGCTGACGAGATCGAGATCGGCGACGAGCACGACGGCATCATGGTGCTCGACGACGCGCTGGCCGCGGGCACGCCGCTGGCCGAGGTGGTCCCGCTCGCCGAGCCGGTGCTGGAGATCGAGGTGACCCCGAACCGCAGCGACTGCTTCGGCGTGCACGGGGTGGCGCGGGAGGTCCACGCGGTGACCGGCGCCGCGCTCGGGCCCGACCCCTGGGCCGAGGACGCGCCCGCCGAGGCTCCCGGCAACGTCGAGGACTTCGCCAAGGTCACGGTCGAGGTCCCCGACCTCTGCCCGCGCTTCACCGCCCGCGTCTTCCGTGACGTCAAGATCGGCCCCTCGCCGCTCTGGCTGCGGGAGCGGCTCGCCGCCGCCGGCCAGCGGCCGATCTCCAACGTCGTCGACATCACCAACTACGTGATGCTGCTGACCGCGCAGCCGCTCCACGCCTACGATCTCGACAAGGTCCCCGGCGGCGAGCTGATCGTCCGCGCCGCGCGCGAGGGGGAGAAGATGACGACGCTCGATGACGTCGAGCGGGTGCTCGACCCCGACACGGTGCTGGTCTGCGACCGCGACCGGCCGAGCGGGATCGCCGGGCTGATGGGCGGCCAGGTCTCCGAGGTCTCCGACGCGACGACGAACCTCCTGCTCGAGGCCGCGAACTGGAACGGGCCGAACATCCTGCAGACCTCGCGCCGGCTCTCGCTGCGCTCCGAGGCCTCGGCGCGCTTCGAGAAGCAGCTCCACCCCGATCTGACGATGCGGGCCCAGGCCGTCGCCTCGAAGCTCCTCGTCGAGCTCTGCGGCGCGACCATGGTCCCGGGGACGATCGACGTCGCCGCCCCGGCGCCCGAGCCCCGCACGCTGCGCCTGCGCGGCGCCCGCGTCACGAGCATCCTCGGCATGGAGGTCTCGCAGGCCGAGCAGGTCACCTACCTGGAGCGGCTCGGCTTCGGCGCCCGGGTCGACGGCGACGACCTCGAGGTGAGCGTGCCCGCCGACCGCTATTACGACGTGACCCGGGAGATCGACCTGATCGAGGAGGTCGGCAGGCTCCACGGCTTCGACCGCCACCTGCCGACGACGCTGCCGCGGGTCGGCGAGGGCAAGGTCGGGCGGCTGAACCGCACCCAGCGGCTGCGGCGGCGCGCCGAGGACGAGCTGCGCGACCTCGGCTTCGACCAGATCGTCGGCTGGAGCTTCAACGACCCCGGCGAGGCCGGGCGCCTCCGGATAGAGGAGCCCGACCCGCGCGCCGACCCGATCCTGGTCGCCAACCCGCTCTCCGACGAGGGCGCGGCGATGCGGACGACCCTGCTCGGCTCGCTGCTGGGCGTGGCGGCGCGGAACCTCGCGCGCGGTGCCGAGAGCGTCGCGCTGTTCGAGGCCGGCGCCGTCTACCTGCGCGGCGCCCCGCCGGAGAGCGGCGGTCCGCTTGCCGGGGACTTCCCCGGCGACACCCCCGCGCCCGTCACCGAGCCGCACCGTTACGGCGCGCTCGCGGTCGGGCCGCTCGCCCCGCGCTCCTGGCGCGGCGGCGGCGAGCCGGTCGACTTCTTCGCCCTGAAGGGCGTGCTGGAGGCGCTTGCCGGCTCGCTCGGCTGCCCGCCCCTGGAGTTCGAGCCCGCGAGCGAGCCGTTCCTGCACCCGGGCCGCTCCGCCGCGGTGTCGCTCGGCGGCGCGCCGCTCGGCTGGCTCGGCGAGATCCACCCGCTGGTCTGCCGGACCTGGGACATCGACGCCGCGGTCGGCTTCGAAATCGACGCGGCGCCGCTCCTGGCCGCGGCGACGCTCGGCGAGGAGGCCTTCGAGGACGTCACGACCTTCCCGGCGGCGCTGCGCGATCTCGCCGTCGTCGTCCCCGCCGACACCGCCGCCGCGACGGTCCGCGCCGCCGTGCTCGCGGGCGGGGGAGAGCTGCTGCGCTCCGCCGAGGTCTTCGACCTCTACGCGGGCCCGCAGCTCGGCGAGGGGGAGAAGAGCCTCGCGCTGGCGCTGGAGTTCCGCGCCGCGGACCGCACCCTCACCGACGAGGAGGTGGACGCCGCTCGCGCCTCGATCGAGGCGGAGCTGACGAAGATCGGAGGGACGCTCCGTGCTTGACCTCGACGCCAAGCAGCCGCTCAGCGGCGAGCCCGCGGCGCGGGTCCTCGTCGCCGGCGCCAACGGCTTCACCGGCGCGCTCGCCGCGAAGATCGTCTGGGACCACCCGCGCCTGGAGCTCGTCGCGGCGACCTCGCGCTCCGACGCGGGCAAGCGGATCGACCAGCTCTACCCGCGCTACCGGGTGCCGGTGGAGCTGACCGAGCTCGACCTGGAGGACGCCGCCGCGCTCGACGGCATCGACGCGGCGATCGTCGCCTACCCGCACGGCGCCGCCGCGCCCACCGACGCCGCCCTACGGGCCGCCGGGATCAAGGTCGTCGACCTCTCCGCCGACTTCCGCCTCCGCGACATGGACACCTACGAGCGCTGGTACGGCACCCACGGCGCGCCGGAGCTCTTCGGCAAGGGCGTCTACGGGCTGACCGAGGTGCACCGGGAGGAGCTGCGCGGCGCCGACCTCGTCGCCACCCCGGGCTGCTACCCGACCGCGACCGTGCTGGCGCTGGCGCCGCTCGCCGAAGAGGGGCTCGTCGCCGACGTCGCCGTCGCCGCCTTCCAGGGCACCTCCGGGTACGGGCGCTCGACCGACGACGTCGTCCACTTCTCCTCGATGACCGAGAACGCCTTCCCCTACAAGACCGAGGGCCACCGCCACCGGCCGGAGATCGAACAAGAGCTGGCGGGCCTCGGGAGCGAGGCGACGGTGAGCTTCGTCCCGGCCCTGATCCCGATCGACCAGGGCGAGCTGGCCACCTGCTTCGCCGAACTCACCGAACCGGTGGGCAAGGATGCCGCCCAGGCGCTCTACCGCGAGCGCTACGCGAACGAGCCCTTCGTCCGCGTCCTCGACGGCCCGCCGAACCTGCGCGCCCTGCGCGACACCAACGAGTGCCACGTGTACGTGACCATCGACGAGCACGGCCGGGCGATGGCCTTCGGCGCGATCGACAACATCTGGAAGGGCGCCGCCGGCCAGGGCGTCCAGAACCTGAACCTGATGCTGGGCCTCGACGAGACGGAGGGGCTGAAGTGAGCGACGGGTTCTTCCGCAGCCGCTGGGTCGACGCGCCGCGCGGGGTCGAGGAGCTCGAGCCCGCGCAGCTCGCGCCCGGCTTTCGGGCGGGCGGGGCGCACGTCGGGCTCAAGAACGGCGGGGCGACCGACGTCGGCCTCCTCGTCTGCGATGCCGAGCGGATCGACTCGGCGCTGGTTCTCACCCGCAACGCCTCCGCGGCGGCGCCGATCCGCGTCTGCCGTGACGTCGTCGACCAGGCGAACGTCCGCGCCGCGGTCGTCAACTCCGGCAACGCCAACGCCGAGACCGGCGAGAAGGGCTTTGCCGACGCGCTGGCGATGTCCGAACGGGCCGCCGACGCGCTCGGGCTCGAGGTCGCCCAGGTCGCCGTCGCCGAGACCGGCGTGATCGGGGTGCCGATGCCGATGGGCTCGGTGCTGCAGGGGATCGAGGCGGCCGCCGAGAACCTCGCGCCGGACCACGCCGACGTCTTCGCCGAGGCGATCACGACCACCGACCGCTGGCGCAAGCTCGTCACGTTGACGGCGGGCGGCGTCACCCTCTCCGCCCAGGCCAAGGGCGCCGGGATGATCCAACCGAACATGGCGACGATGCTCTGCTTCGTCCAGACCGACGCGGTCGTCAAAGACCCCGCCGCGGCCCTGCGGCGCGCCGTCGAGCCCTCCTTCAACCGGATCACGGTCGACGGCCAGATGAGCACCAACGACACGGTGCTGCTGCAGGCGACCGGCGCCTCCGGCCGGCCGCTCCCCGAGGGCCTGCTCGAGGCGGTGCTGCTGCAGATGGCGATCGAGATCGTCCGCGATGGCGAGGGAACCGCGCGGGCGGGGCGGATCGACGTCACCGGCGCCGCCGACCGCGGCGAGGCCGAGCGGGTCGCGCGGGCGATCGCCAACTCGCCGCTGGTGAAGACGGCGCTCTACGGCCGCGACCCCAACTGGGGCCGGATCGCCCAG
This sequence comes from uncultured Actinomycetes bacterium, assembly GCA_937907435.1. Classification (GTDB taxonomy): domain Bacteria; phylum Actinomycetota; class Thermoleophilia; order Solirubrobacterales; family 70-9; genus VAYN01. The sequence continues at coordinate 4,859 of CALCIA010000191.1, read as the reverse complement.
GCGGCGGGCGCCGCGCTGGTCGGTGCCGACATGGACGAGATCGGCGCCGACTCGATCGACGCCGACGAGCTCGGGGCGGAGACCCCCGAGGCGAACATCGCCCTCCGACTGCACCGGGGCGACGCCCGGGCGCACGTCTACTTCGCCGACCTCGGTCACGAGTACGTGACCCTGAACGCGGAATACACGACGTGACCGAGCGCGCCCCGCAGTCCCGAGCCGCGGCCACCAGCGTGCAGACGCTGCTCGAGGCCCTGCCCTACATCCGCGAGTTCCACGGCCGCACGGTGGTGATCAAGTACGGCGGCGCGGCGATGCTCGACGAGGGCCTGCGGAACGCCTTCGCCAACGACGTCGTCCTGCTCAAGTACGTCGGCCTGAACCCGATCGTCGTCCACGGCGGCGGCCCCGAGATCACCCGTTATATGGACAGACTGGGGCTCGAGGTGAAGTTCCACGAGGGCCTGCGGGTCTCCGACGGCGACACGGTGGAGATCGCGAAGATGGTCCTGGTCGGCAAGCTGAACTCCGAAATCGTCCAGCGGCTGAACCAGCACGGGTCCTCCGCGGTCGGCCTGTCGGGGGAGGACGGGACGCTCTTCGAGGTGGCGCCGGCGCCGAACGCCGACCGGGTCGGCTTCGTCGGCGAGATCCAGCGGGTCGACGTCAACGTCCTCAACCACATCGCCGTCGACTACATCCCGGTGATCGCCTCCTCGGCCTCCGACCGCGAGGGCCAGTCCTACAACGTCAACGCCGACGAGGCGGCGGGCAAGGTGGCGGCGGCGCTGGGGGCGACGAAGGCGATCTTCCTCACCGACGTCGAGGGCTGGCTGGCCGATGCCGACGACGAGAGCTCGCTGATCTCCCGCGCCGCGGTCGGCGAGGTGGAAGCGGCGCTGCCGGGCCTCTCCGGCGGCATGCGGCCGAAGCTGGCGGCCTGCGTGGAGGCGGTCAACGGCGGCGCCCAGTCGGCCCACATCATCGACGGCCGCGTGCCCCACAGCCTCTTGCTCGAGCTCTTCACCGACGCCGGGATCGGCACGATGGTGGTGCCTTGATGAGCGCCACGGAAAGGACGACGACGATGGGGCTGGCCGAGACGCGCGCGCTCGAGGAGCGCTACCTGATGCGGACCTACAAGCGCGGGGCGGTCGACTTCGTCCGCGGCGAGGGCGTGCACCTCTACGACGCCGAGGGCAAGGAGTACCTCGACTTCCTGACCGGGATCTCGGTCTGCTCGCTCGGCCACTGCCACCCGGCGGTCGTCGCCGCGGTCACCGAGCAGACCGAACGGCTGATGCACGTCTCGAACCTCTTCTACACCGAGCCGATGACGCGGCTGGCGCAGCGGCTCTCGGAGTCGAGCCTCGGCGGCCGCGTCTTCTTCTGCAACTCGGGGACGGAGGCCAACGAAGCGGCGATCAAGGTGGCGCGCAAGCACGCCCACGCGCGCGGGGTCGCCGCGCCGGAGATCGTCAGCTTCGAGAGCGAGTTCCACGGGCGCACCTACGGGGCGCTCTCGGCGACGCCGAAGCTGGCGCGCAACGAGGCGCTGGGTCCGTTCCTGCCGGGCTTCCGCTCGGTCCCCGACAACGACGCCGAGGCCCTGCGCGCGGCGGTCGGGCCGAACACCGCGGCGGTGCTGATCGAGACGATCCAGGGCGAGTCCGGGATCTGGCCGACCACCGACGAGGCGCTGGTCGCGGCGCGCGAGGCCTGCGATGCCGCCGGGGCGCTCCTGATCTTCGACGAGATCCAGACCGGGATCGGGCGGACCGGCTCGCTCTGGGCCTACGAGCAGACGCCGGTGCGGCCGGACGTCATCACCAGCGCCAAGGCGCTCGGCAACGGCATCCCGATCGGCGCCTGCATCACCGGCCCGGAGGCGGCCGAGGTGCTCGAGCCGGGCGACCACGGCTCGACCTTCGCCGGCGGGCCGATCGCCACCGGCGCGGCGCTGGCGGTGCTTGACGCGGTCGACGACCCGGCGCTCCTGCGCTCGGTGCGCGAGCTCGGCGCGCGCCTCCGGAGCGGGCTGGAGGACCTGCCGGGCGTCGCCGGGACGCGCGGGCGCGGGCTGATGGTCGGCGTCGCCCTGGAGGAGGGCATCGACGCGGCGGCGCTCGGCGCCGACCTGCTGGAGCGCGGCCTCGTCGTCAACGTCCCGGCGCCGGGAACCCTGCGCCTGCTGCCGCCGCTGGTGATCGAGGCGGAGCAGATCGACCGCGGGGTTGGACTGATCGGCGAATCGCTTTTGGAGGCTTGACGCGGATTATCCGCGCACACGGATGACGCCGCATGCCGTCGCCGGATCACCACCCACGTCCTCGCGGGTAGCGCTGCTACCCGCTTCGTCCGCGTGCGGCGCCCGGCTCGGCCTGCGGCGCCCCCGTGCACGTGCCTAATCCGCGTCAAGCCTCTAGGCTTGGGGGCCTCGTGAGCAGCTCTGACCGGACCGCCCGCAGGCGGGAGATCGAAGACTCCACCGCGGCCCGCCTCGCCGAGATCGTCGCCGCCGCCGAGAAGGCGGCGCAGCAGGTGATCGACGAAGCCGAGGAGGAAGCGCGCTCGCGGATCGTCGACGCGCGCGAGGAGGCGGACCGGATCGTCGCCGACCGGCTCGCCGGGCTGGTCGAGCTGACCGACGAGATCGCCGCCCAGGCGGACGCCCTGCGGCGCCAGTCCGAGGCGCTGCAGCGGGCCCTGGCCGAGGCGAAGGCCGAGCTGGGCGGCGTCGAGTCGCTTGGCGGCGCGGCGCCGATGGGGCGGCGCGCGACCGATCGCGACCTCGATCCCGACCCCGAGCCGGGCGCGCGCAAGCCCGCCGGGCCGGCGCTGACCGTGGTCGGCGCGGTCGACGCGGCGGACGCCGAGGAGCCGGGCGCCGGGTCCCGCGAGGCGAAGGGCCCTGCGGGCGCGCGGCTGCTGGCCACGCAGATGGCCGTCTCGGGCTCCAGCCGCAAGGAGATCGAGGAGCGGCTGCGCAACGGCTTCGCGATCAAGGACCCCGGCGCGATCCTCGACGCCATCCTCGGTCCCGAAAATTGAGTGTCCCGCACCGGGCAGGGACTTCGGTCCCGACCGCGTACAGGTACTAGATGAACGAGGATCCGACCCGACTCATGAGCTATGGCGACGAGCCGCCGCGCCGTCGTCGCCCGCCCCAGCAGCCGAAAGGGAACCTGCGCCTGGTCGTCCTGATCATGGGCGTGATCATCTTCGGCCTGCTGATCGGCCTGATCGCCTCCTGTGGCGGCGGCGGGACCACGACCGTGACGCAGACCAGGACGATCACTGAAGAAGTGCCGGCGAAAGCCACCGAAAAAGGCACCGAAGGGGAAGAAGGCGAAGAAGGCGCCGAAGAAGGCGAAGAAGCGGAAGGCGAATCGGAAACCGGCGGGATCGAAGGCGAAGAAGAATTCGTGCCGGAAGAAGAACTTGGCGAAGAAGGGTTGGAAGGTGAAATTGAAGAACTGCCGGAAGAAGAATTCTTCGAAGAAGAAGGCGGCGGAGTGGAAGCTGAATGACGGGCGCTGACCCGACGCGGCAGCGTCCGACCGCAAGCTACGAGGCCGATCCGTCCCAGGTGGATCGGGTCCTGCTGCTCTACTCGGGCGGCCTCGACACCAGCGTGATGCTGAAGTGGATCCAGGACTCCTACGACGCCGAGGTGGTGACGCTGACCGTCAACCTCGGCCAGCCGGGCGAGGACTACGCGGTGATCGAAGACAAGGCCAAGCGCCTCGGCGCGGTCGAGTGCCACGTCGTTGACGCTCGCGAGCAGTTCGCGGCGGAGTTCCTGACCCCGGCGATCAAGGCCAACGCGGTCTACGGCAACGGCTACCCGCTGTTCACCGCGCTCGGCCGGCCGCTGATCGCCCAGCTCGCGGTCGAGTACGCGCGTAAGTCGCACTGCGACACGATCGCCCACGGCTGCACCGGCAAAGGCAACGACCAGGTGCGGATCGAGGCGACGGTGGCGACGCTGGCGCCGGAGCTGAAGACGATCGCGCCGGTGCGCTCCTGGGCGATGGGGCGCGACGAGGAGATCGCCTACGCGCGCGACCACGGCATCCCGGTCAAGGGCGGCACCGAGGTGGCGCCGTACTCGATCGACGACAACCTCTGGGGGCGCTCCTCGGAGGGCCGCTGGATCGAGGACCTGGAGCGCGCGCCCGAGGACGACGTCTTCCAGCTCGTGACCCGGCCCGAGGACGCGCCGGACGAGGCCCAGGTCGTGAAGATCGGTTTCGAGGCGGGCCTGCCGGTGTCGATCGACGGCGAGCGCCTCGGCCTGGTCGACCTGCTCGAACGGGCGGGGGAGCTGGGCATGCGCCACGGGGTCGGGATCGTCGACCACATCGAGGACCGCATCGTCGGCCTCAAGGTGCGTGACATCTACGAGGTGCCGGCGGCGGCGCTGATCCTGACCGCGCACGAGGAGCTGGAGCGCCTGGTCGGCACGATCCACCAGAACCAGTTCAAGCCCCAGATGGACCAGAAGTGGGGCTACCTCGTCTACGCGGGCCTCTGGTGGGAGCCGCTGCGCGAAGACCTCGACGCCTACATGAGCGCGGTGAACGCCCGGGTGACGGGCGAGATCGGCCTCCGTCTCTACAAAGGCAGCGTGCGAGTCGTCACCCGCTCCTCGCCGAACGCCGTCTACGACGCTTCGTTGGCGAGCTTCGCCGAGTCCGGCGAAGAGCTCTTCTCCCAAACGGCCTCGCCAGGCTTCATCGAGCTCTGGTCACTGCAGTCGCGTTTGGCTCATCGGTTGCGGGAGCGGGACGAGGGCTAGGGTCCCGGCCGTCCGAGGGAGGTCCTGGGCTCCTCATGGGGGTCCTGGCAGGCTGTGA